>CAJYHD010000831.1 GCA_913773715.1 uncultured Sphingobium sp. | reverse complement strand
TCCGCCCCGTATCGAAGAAACCACTGGCGTTTTGGCGAACACCCAGGGCCAATCGCTATTGAATCGAGCGGCGATAGAAGCGGCGCTGGCTGTGCCACCGAAACAGCGCGTCACCAAACTATTCGAGAATATCGTCATGGTGCATAATAAGGCAGCGTGAACGATATTGGGCGTCATCGATGCCCGACGTGATGAAGGCGAGCGTCGGGCTCAATGACCTCACCGCCCAGCACGTGACACTGGCGCGTGGGACCAGCGACAAGTCGATCAGGCAGCCATGAGTTGTCCCGTTTCTCCATCTGCACTGGTCAGTTTCGAGAAGAGCCAATCGGGAATGGATTTCGGGAAAATGTCACTCTAGTTATCACCGAGTGCGCCTTGCTCCCGTCAGCCGTCTCGCAGTCCACGATTCCGAGATCGTTCGCCTCGATCCCCTCCGAGCGGATCGGCTAGGTGCCAGGTTGCAAGTCAATCCATAGCGCAGACACGGATCTATCGATCTCGATGCCGACCGACCGCGGTGAGCGGCTCGTAGCTTGCGCCGGTGGGACCATCACCGGCTTTCGGTCTATCGCCTGCTTCGATGCGATCCGCCAATTCGCGATGCAGGGTAACCAACTCCGGCGGTGAGGCTCCTTCCGTAGAGGCCCCTGCCAGTCGTTCCGCAGCCACAAAAAGATCAATCGCGCCGGCCAGCTCCGCTTCGGCGTACAGCGCGCGGCTTTCGCCTGAACGCCATAGATCGGCAAGTTCCAGGGAACGCTCAAGGCAACTGGCGGCCGATCGATCCGCCGCCCGCGTGGTGGTGGGCCGAGCTGGCGCGGGGACGCGGCGCGCTTCGAGCTGCGCCCGGGTAATGGCGGCGAGGCGATATCGCAGAAGGCGGCTATGCGGCGTGTCGGTTGGCGATGGTGTTTCCTGCTTCTTTAGGAGCGTGATAAGCTCCGCCGTGTCGGCCGCAGCAACCGACGCGCGCCAATCCATCAGCGCTCGATCGGTCGACGCCATATCGGCTGGCTGGTTCAGCACATAGTGCTCGAGCAGCGGGTCGTCCTCGACATTCACAGGAAGCGGAGCATGGTTTCCGAGTACGGCTGCCCTGGCAAAGGCGATCAGCGCGGCGGTCGATTGTTGATCGGATCGGTGCTGCCTCCGGTCGACGCGGGCGTCCGAAAGAAGCCTTTCGATTAGGGTCGCGACGCCAGCGAGATCACCGCGGACGTCACCGACGCCATCTCGCACGTCGGCCAAAGCTTCCTGCGACGCGCTGTGGGCGTCGTTGATGCGTGCCGCGATCAGTTCGAGGAGAGGAACAAGATCGGTGACGGCGGCCTGTCCTGCGTCGATCGCATCGAGCCGCCGATGCAGTTCCTGGTGCGAAGCCTCCACCCTGTCGTTGCTGCGCGCGAGGGCTGCGACCTCCCCACGCAACAGGGAGACAGCATTCAAGAGAGCGGCCAGGGAGACCCCATCTGTGCTGGCGCTCATCGACGCGGCCCTCCCCTATCGATGGGTCGATCCCGTTCCCGTCGTTCCCGATCACGCTCTTCGGACTGCCGCAATGTTTCGTTTGCCTGGTTCGCGTCCAGCGGCTTCGTCGACTCGATCTTCTCATCCAACAATGCTCGGAGACGATCTGTGATTATCCCCGGCGGACGGGATTGACGCCCTCCCCTGCCATCAGAACCGCCGGAATCATCGGCTTGCGAACGATCCTCGCCCAGCGGCGAGGTCGGCTTCGATTGAACCGGATCTTCCCTGCCGGGATTGCGTGACTCGAGAACGACATTGTTCGAGAGTGGCGAGGACAGGGAATCGTGAAGCGCACGGAGCCGCTCGGCCATCGGATCCTCGCCAACACGTTGCTCGAGCTGGCGAGTGCCACGCGCGACGGAGAGGCCCGCCGGTGGTTCGTCCTGACCATCCCGGCCGGGCGCCTTGCTCGCTGCTACTGATCGAGACCAGTTCGGCTCTGGCGCAGGCATTGTCTCCACGAAGCGCGCCAGGCTCTGCGCGACGATCTGGTCGGCAGCGGATGGCGACGCTGAAAGCTCATCGATCGAGCGCTGATAGGTAGCGCGAACCACGGCCTGGCGCTTCGCCAGGAATGCCTTGACCGGGTCGGGCTTACCCAGCGCTTGGAACCGCTGCGCCCGCTGCGTGCGTGACGTGTCGAGTTGGGGGACTAGCCCCCTCCCCCGCATCTTGATGGCGGCGATCGGCTCATGCCTGGGATCGATCCCGCGCGCTCGTGCAGGCGTGGCGTTCGCCTCGATCCCACGGCTGCGAAGCTTCTCGGCGAAGCGCTGACGGTAGCGAAACAGATCATCTCGGTTGGGGTGGAAACGACGCCCGTCATGATCGCGCCGCGCGATGGTCAGGTGGACATGCGGGTGGTCGCGATCGGTGTGGAGCGACGCGACCCACGAGCGGTTCGCAAACTCCTCGCGTGCGAAATCGAGAGCGGCTCTCTTTAATCGCTCGGGATCGGTGCCGGTCGGCATCGAGAGGATCATGGAGATCGAGGTTGCCCCCTTCCGTCGGGCATCACCATCCATCTCATAATCGTGCCATTCCTTGGCGAGCTGCTGCAAGTCCCGGCCATCGCGCAGCACATCGCCTTCGCTCGTTTCAAGGCCCACCTCCTTGCTGTCACCATGGCCAAGTCGACTGATGTAGGCGAAGTTGGCGAGGACATGCCCGCCCCCGTGCTGGCGACCTGTGACACGCACGACAGCCTCCGGAACGCGACGCGCCGTGCGTTCGGCGGTCATGACGGCGCGGCCGCTCATGCGCACCTGCGAGCCACCACCAAACGCCGCCTTTGCCTGATAGCTCGGGCGCGACGTGACCCCCGACGCTGCCGGCTTCGGGAACATCGAGGCGACGGCAAATCCGAGGATCGTGCCACCCGCCGTCGGTGCCTTCGGGCTCCCTCCCCCGCTGCCAAGGCGATACTTCTTGGGCGGAGCGAACACGCCCGCCATGGAGTCCATGGTTCCAGGAGAGAAGCGAAAGCTCATTTGACCGGCACCTCGTGACGCCCGGTCCAGTAGGCGATCTCGCCCCCGATCGATGCCGCAAGGACACGACGCGTCGCGAAGAGGACAGCTTTAACCTCCGCACATTTCTCCATGAACGGCTCGGCGATCCGGGCGATGTCGAGTGAGCTTTCGGGCTGGTTCGCAGCGTTCATGGCATGGACGGCCTGGTTGATATTCCGCCCGATCGCGAGAACCTGTTTACGAACCTTACCGATCTCCGCCTGGGTCGCGGGAGCGAGCCTGAGCAGCGCGGCCTTGTCCCAAAGCTGCCAGCGCAAGGTTCGCTTGATCCATTCGTTCCGGGTGAGCCCCATCGGCGCGGCGACGGTGTCGATGCTCTCGATCTCGCTTCGGTAGAGCCGGATCGTCACGCGGATATGATCGTCGGGATGGCCCCGCCCCTGCACCGGCATCACAGGTAGAACCATGCTTTCATCCGACAGCGCAGCGCGGGCCAGCACGCTCGCCATCCAGGCACTACGGGTCTGGCCATTCGCCGCTGCGACACGATCGATCTCTTCAGCCAGTTGATCGGAAATTCGCGTGGTGACGATCATCCCTTCAGCCCCGTGCAGCGGCGCCTCATGTGCCAATGTATACATTGGTGCCATGAGGCATATCCTGCCATCCCTCATAAGGAAGCATGACTAAGTAAAAAACCAACAATTTGGAATGAAATCAATCCAACGCGGAGTGGGGTGGGGATGATTTGGCAGGTTTATCGCAAATTCGCGAAGGCATTACTTATTGCGGCCACTTCGACGTTGCCTTCGTAGTCGACGGCTGGTCATCGCCAATGCTATCGGAAGCATCGCGGCCACCCTGGCACCGGTTGGACTTCTGCCTCTGTGTTCCATGGATGCCGCTACCGTCACCCGCATCTAGAAGGGAGATGTCGAATGCCACGAACTCAAGCGAAACCGGCGAGCCTCGCCGCGATAACCGCGCGGCGGGAAGCCCTACTCGCGCAGCTCGC
>CAJYHD010000830.1 GCA_913773715.1 uncultured Sphingobium sp. | reverse complement strand
GCGCGCAAGCTGCTTGCGGCGGGCGACAGCCCCGCCAAGGTTGCCAAACTGCTGCAAGTCGGCCGCTCGACCTTCTACCGTCACTTCCCAGCCGGCGAACGACAGCCGGTGTCATAACCGGACGGTTCTGACACCACTTACGCCAGCCTGAGGTCGCTAAATCGGTTTATGAAGGTCCCGATCGTTGTGAGCGTAGATTGCGGAGTAATCGTCAAAGGATCACATCACGCCAAGCCGACGAGTGCCGCGCTACGCTCCCACAACTCGCGGGCCAGCGCCGGGTCATTAGCCTGCTTGTTGACCTTGCGTTGAGGCGGCAACTCGTTGCGTTCATAATACATGCCTAGCTGCCACGTCCGACCCGGCGTGCCCTCGGCAAGCCATGCCAACCGCTCGCCGCCTGCGGCCGGCTTCTCCAACATCCACGCGATCGGACTCTTCATGATCGCGGCGACGAAGCCATTGCTCCGAAAACCGAAGCTGCTGGCGATATTGCCGGGATGGAACGACGCCGCGGCGATCCCGCTCGATCCGTATCGACGCTGTAGCTCCTTCGTGAAGAGCTGGTTCATCAGCTTGGTGTCGCCATAGGTCATGAAGAAGTTGCGTGACGTGCGACCGTTGAATTTCTCAATGTCGAGCTTACCCATCGCCTTCGCGCCGATGCTCGATGTCTGAATGACCTTGGCTTTCGATTCCTTGAGACGATCGATCAGCAGATTGGTCAGCAGGAACGGCGCGAGATGATTGACCTGAATCATCCGGTCATACCCGTCGCCGGTCAGCTCGGTCTTGAACATGCCTCCGGCATTGTTCGCCAGCACATCGATCCGGGGATAGGCAGCAAGCAATTCGTCAGCGAGGCGGCGCACCTGCGCCAGATCGGCATAGTCGGCGACATGGAAGGGAGCGTTCAGCTCAGACGCAACCGAGCGCGTCTTCTCTGGCGAGTGGCCGACGATCACGACGCGCTCGCCTTTGGCGGCGAGCTGCCGGGCGGCCTCACGGCCGATACCGTCGCTGGCGCCGGTGATGATGATCGTCTGAGACATTCGCTACCTATTCACATTCTGGGCCGCGCCCACCTTCGTGCGGTAAGCGCGGCCGACATGAGCGTGGTTCCCGCGTCGTGCTTATGCGGAAGACCGGGGTTGAACGATCAGAGCGACCAACCCCCATCAACGGACACCGCCGCGCCGGTGACGAACGCGCCCAGATCGGCGCTCATCCACAGAACGGCGTCCGCGATCTCCTCCGGCTTGCCCAAGCGCCCGACCGGCTCAAGATCGATCGCCTTCTGAATATCGCCGTCCGTGAAGCGGTCCATCATCGGCGTCTCGATATTGCCCGGCAGGACCGCGTTCACGCGGATGTTCTGCTTGGCATAGTCGAGCGCCGCGGCCTTGGTCAGGCCGATGATCGCGTGCTTGGATGCGGTGTAGGACGCGCCGCCCGCCACACCGCGCACGCCGGCACCTGACGACGTGTTGACGATCACGCCGCTGCCCTGCTGCACCATCTGCGCCAGTTCGTGCTTCATGCACACGAAGGTGCCGCGCAGGTTAATGTCGAGGATGCGGTCCCACTCGGCGAGTTCGATCTCGTGGACGGGTGCGGCCTTGTTCTCGACGCCGGCGTTGTTGAAGGCGATGTCGAGCTGACCGAAGGTCTCGACCACCCGGCTCACCGCTGTTTCGACCTGCTCGGGCTGGGACACGTCGCAGGCAATGACCAGAACCTCCGCCCCCGCCTTCCTCACCGCGTCGGCCGTTTCAGTCAAAGCGTCTTCGGTACGATCCAGCACGGCGACACGCGCGCCCTCGGCTGCAAAGGCAATGGCCGTGGCCCGGCCGATGCCGCTGGCAGCACCGGTGATGAAGGCGACCTTGCCGGCGAAACGCTGATTATCAGACATGAAAATACCTTTCCGATTTGATTGGAGGGCGCAGGGCGATCAGGCGTTCATGCTCGATCGGGCCACCTGGCGCGGCTTGCCGAACACGGGGAAAGCGCTGGCCTCGCCGTAGTCGATGGCATCACCGGGGCCGCGAAGCGTCGCCATGTCGTCTTCGCTGATGTCGAAATCGACGGCCGCGTTGCTGCGCATGTGATCGGCATTCGTGGACTTGGGCAGCGGAAGCAGCCCGAGTTGCAGGCAGTAGCGGATGCAGAGCTGCGCGACGCCGACACCGTATTTGTCCGCCAGCTCGACAAGCATGGGGTGCTGAAGCGCTGCGCCATGCGCGACCGGCGAGTACGCCTCGACCAGCACGTCCTGCGCCCGGCAATAGTCGATCAGATCGAACGGCGTATTGCCGACATGCGCCAGCACCTGATTGACGGCGGGCTTCACCGTTCCGTGACGCAGGATGTTGTCGAGATCGCCACGCTCGAAGTTAGAGACGCCGATCGCACAGAGCTTGCCGGCCTGCTGCGCTTCTTCCAGCGCGCGCCATGCCTCAAGGTTGCCGGCGTCGAAGTCGCCGCCATCGCGGAACTCGGTCCACGGCTGCGGGCTGTGGATCAGCATCAGGTCGATATGGTCGAGCCCGAGCGCACGGAGCGAGCCGTCGATACGGCTCTTCGCATCGGCGTAGGTCTTCGATTCCGCCGCGAGCTTGGTGGTGACGAAAAGCTCGTCACGCGAAACGCCGCTGGCCCGCAAACCCTCACCGACACCGCGCTCGTTCTCATAGGCTTGCGCCGTGTCGAAGTGGCGATAGCCGATAGCCAGGGCATCGCGAACGACCTGCACGACCGCGGCATCATCGATGCGCCAGGTGCCGAGGCCGAGCTTCGGTATGGCGATGCCATCAGCAAGGGCAAAGGTTTCGTTCAGGATCATTATTCTTCCCTCCGCCCG
>CAJYHD010000829.1 GCA_913773715.1 uncultured Sphingobium sp. | reverse complement strand
CCTCTGACGAAGAGGCAGAGGCAGTTAAGACCGCATTGGAAGTAGCTCGGACTGCTAGCGCGCGCGGCCCCTACACCCATCTTCGGCTAGCCGCCGCTCACCTCGCGGAAGGTGCGATGGCAGCAAGTGTTCGCGAAAGCATAAGCGCTGTTGAAGGAGCCGCAAAATCAATCGAACCATCGGTAGAAACTCTTGGTCCGGCTCTTCATAAGCTTAAGACATCCATTAGCCTGAACCCCGCGATGTCTACCGCCTTTTCCAAACTTTATGGCTGGACAAGCGATGCCAAAGGCATTCGGCACGCCAATGTCTTCGAAGGCGTCGCGGACGTTACTGAACGAGATGCGATGTTCATGTTCGGAGCTTGTGCATCGTTCGTTTCGTATCTTCTTAGTGCGTCAAAGTAGTGTTACTTAGGGCGCGCGCCAACGACTAGGCCCGCTCTACCAGAACGGTGAAATGCGATTTCGTCGTTCCGCCGTTCGCCGGGACCACTGGCTTGCCCAGCACCGGCTGCCCCCCGACGCGGAAAATCCACCGGAAAGCGCGAACGTTGTAATCGAAGTAGAGATGGATCGATTCGGCGAACGCTACGCCGCTCTGCTTGCGGAAAGCCTCGTATCCAGTCGGATTGACGAACTGGATATCGCCTGACTGTCCCAGCGATCGGGCATGCTCGGTTAGGATCAGCGGCCGGCCCAGCAGCGTTCCATTGGGCGAGTAGTTGTAATCGCCGAACCACAGCGGAAGGCCTGCGCTGTTTCGGAGATCCATCAACGACGGCAGCGCGTCGCTGTTCGCGAACCAGTAACCTTGCCCCGGCATCAACAGGCGAGCGTACATCGACCGAACGTTGGCGGCGGATATCGTAGCCGCCGGCTGCGCCGCGTCCTTCGCGATCATGATCGTTGCCGGCGCGTTCACCCATCCCAACGGCTTCTCGATCCCGTCGCCATACATGAACGCCTCGATCAGCTTCCAACGGATCGCCGCCGCCGAATGAACCGTCAGCAGGTTCGCCATACGAGGCGCGTCCTCCAACAGTTCCTCGGTCGCCAGCACGAATGCGTAGAGTTCGCCCAGTTTCGTCTCGCGCGGCGTCAGCGTCAGTCGCGACGCTGCCATCTGCTCGCCCTCCGAGCGCCAGTACGCCGCAATTCCGTTGTTGCCCCACGGGGTCGACGCATCGCCAAGCCCGATCACCCGGTTCGCAACCGTCGGCGACGGCGCGATGATGTTCATGATTTCGTCGTCGCCTTGGGCGAACACCAGGTCGACAATCTGCTGTCGGAACTCGGCCGGCACCAGATACGCCCCGGCCGGATCGCCCGCCGTCTGGTGAACCGCCGGCAGGGCCGCGAGGCGACTATCCATTTGGAAGGC
This sequence comes from uncultured Sphingobium sp., assembly GCA_913773715.1. The sequence goes on along the minus strand of CAJYHD010000829.1, from coordinate 5,037 downwards.
ATCGGCAGCGGCCGGGTTTGCCAGACGGACGGCGCGGGCGAAGTCCGCGATATTGCGGAAGCCGGAGCCGTTCGCTGCCGGTGCCGCCGCGACATAGCGCCCTGCATTGTGCGCGGAGTAGCGACGCGAAAGGCTGCGACGGTCGCTGGTACGTTGCTTCAACATTCGTCCTCCAGTGGCGGATATCGCCGATGATGCTGGAGAGGACTTGCCGACTAACGTTGGCAGCAAATACCGGGGCTACGCTGCCAAGTAGGCCGAACGGATACAGTGCCACCGGGGCAGCCTTCGCGCCGCTGCCCCGGCGCGCGGCAGCCGGCACCGATCCGCACGGTTCGCTTTGTCGTCATGACCAATACTCGCACGACGGAGTGTGGTCGAAAGCGGGGAAAGGTGCAGGCTTGCCTCGGCGCGTCGTGTATGGTTGCGGCCAGAACAATCTTGCTGCGCACAGCATGCCTCTTCGACAAGGCTCATGATGAACATCAATGGCATCTGGACGAAATTTCAGTCCATGTTCAGGGAAAGCGACCGTCCGATCGCAGACGACGCACCCGAGGGTCCTGTTGCCCCTAATGCTGAACCGGAGTTGGGGATTGGAACGATCAAGTATCTCGGCGATCTTGCCAGCGAATCCTTCAAACGCCAGATGGAACTGGACGAGTCGGTTTGGCGATCGCTGCCATTCTTTGCGGCAATATTCGCGTTCGTCGCAACCGTTATAGGTCGTTCGGCGATTGACGCGCCAAAATGGGACTTGGCGTTCTATCCTGTTGCGACAGCTGTGATGCTGTCGGCTTCGGTTTTGAGCCTTGCGTGGTCGCTACGCTGGTTCTGGATCGTTCTAAAACCGCGCGAATATGAGTATCCCTCGCCCGACGCCCTCGTCCAACAATATGCGAGAGACACCCTCGCATTTCATGCTGCGAGCGGCGTCGATGCGGCCGATCTCGACGCCCGCACCGAACGTGACCTGCGGCTTTTCATGATGGAGCAGTATGGCAACGCAGCGGCTGCGAACCTGACACACAACGCCACCAAGCTGAAAGCCAGACCAAAAGTCCTCCTGTTCCTGCTCGTCAGTTTTGTTCTCGCATTCGCATGCGAAGCGACTATATTTTTTAACAGGCAGTTCGGCGTAACGCCGATTGCTGAAGGAAATCGCACGGATGACGACTCCAACCCGACCAACGCCGCCGCCGGCCAAGTCACGGCCGACCAATCCGACGCCGCGCCGACCGGAACCGCCCCGGCCGCAGCTGGTCAAGGAGGGCGCAAGCTTCTGGGGAGCCAGTTCCCGGCCGGATATCAGGAGCAAGCCGTGACGCGTAATACGACGAATACGTCGACCCCTAAGCCCGGTAGCCCGACCCCAATGCGACCGACGCCCCCATCGCCGACAGTGGTGATGAAAGATCGGGCGGTTAATCTGGGCAACGACAAAGCGACACCCAAGCCCTCCGCCAAGCCCGACCGTCGATAGGTTGAACCAGAAAAGGCTCCGCTGATGCCCGATACGGATTTGTATCTCGCAAGCACTACGGGTGAGGTGATTTCCGCGACGGACCTTCCGCTTGGGACTTTGGCGTTCTTGAGCGGGTATGCTCACCCTGTTCTGGTAACACTGATAAACAACAATCGGTGCTTCCTGCATCTCGGTGGAGAGATGGCTTTCCAGATATGGCCGGACAACGACGATGCTGCTGCCTTGACGGTTCCAGAATGGCGGCTCGAAATCGATCCGAAATCCATGACGGACGGCTATTCAGCGCGTGCCAGCGTAGGGGCCGCATTCCGACAGGGAACTAGGTCCGGTATCGTCGGGCTATACGCCGACAGGCGCGCACTTCGTTCGTATTTCACTGTGGATACGGACGGTGATAGCTCGCCATTGGACGGTCCTACCCCTAGAGCATATTTCCACCGCTGGAGAATCGTAGTTGCCACGCCAGACGGCGATGAAGTGTTGATTGACGATCAGGGTAAGGTCGAACGATATTAGATCGAAACCGGATATGGGAAACGAGGAAGCCGTCGACGCACGGGGCGGGAGGGCGGTTGAAGACAGGGAATTGCGGATGGCGAAGTGCTTGGTGCGTCGCCTTACGCTCGCGGAAGAATGTTCTGCGGTGCCTCAAGGTCAACCGAGAAGCTGTAGTCGCCAGATTTGATCTTCGCTTGGGCAGCGGTGAAGTAGCGCTCTGGCGGAGTGATGCTACTGGACCGCGCAACGTCCATGCGATCCATCAACTCACTCAACGCCGTCTCCGCCGCATCGACATCGGACAGCACCGTGATTGTCGCAAGCCGGCGAAAGCGATCCTGTAGCGCTTTGAAGGTGGCGGCACTGGCGGTGATTTCATCGACGCTAGTAGTGATTTTCAAAGCGTCCGCCAGCGCAGGGAAGAGGCTGGCGATCAAGGTCAGCGAGGCTACGAGAACCGCTGGCACATGTTCCTTGAATGCGGAAAAGCCGGCGATTGCCCCTAAGACGATCGGGGCGACGACGAAAATCTGCTTCTGGATACGGACCTGACGAAGCCAAAGATACAAGCTCGTGGAGGTATAAAGGCACGATTCTTCCTGGCGGCGCGCCTCGACGGCGATCGCCTGGGCGCGTGGATCAGTCATTCGAGAACGCTCGCGATGCGCGTCCCGAAGAGCTTCTGCCATTCCTGGCCGGCTGACACGATATAGTCCCTCCACTCATATTCGCACGCTTCGACCGCGCGCTCATACGCGGTGATGGCGCGGCTATACCAAGCATCCCCGATCCCGACCATTTCGTTTGAAGCCGGTGCATAAATTAGCGTGTTACGTTTGCCGCATAGGAAATACAGGAAGTCGCGCACGAACCAGTCGTAGTAGAAATAGCTCTGATCCTTAAACGCGTAGGAACGCATAAAATCCGAGACAATCCGCTCAAGGTGAAACGACTTGATTGGGACATTACAGTGGTACTTCCACGCTTTTACAATCTGGATGAGCGGGCGGCAATTCCGGTTGGAAACGATATCAGCTTCGTCGAGCGACGCTCCTTCCGCATCGGGGTAAACGGTGCGCCAACGACCGCCATTGTTAGTATCTGGCATCAACCAAGCCCCGGTATTGTTCAGGCGGAACACCGGCACAACCTCAATTTTTATTGTGTTAAAATTGACAACGACGACCTGACCGTCGCCGCGCATGTTGGTCTGCCAATAGGTCGAAGCGAGGTTGTTTTTCACCTCTTGGAGCAACGCCGACTGCCTATTACCGGAATAGCCTTCAATCCGACTATACACTTCCGCCGGCAACGGCATAAACACGTCAACATCGTTGGACGGTCGAACCATCGTCCGCTTGCCCCAAGAACCAACCATGAAGCCTGGAGGGTTGTCGCTCGTCGGTCCCCAATACGCGCGCTGTAGTGACTGGCGCACGCCGAGCTGTTTAGCGACCGCGTCATCGACCTCAGCGCTGGTGGGCTGAAGCGCGGCATGAAACCGCCGGAACCGTTCGGTTACTCCCGCCCACATTGGCACCGCCCGAGATCATTTGTTCTCATTGATCAATGCTAGCACCACTACGCGTCAATTGGCGATGCCTTTGATTTCGCCTGTTCTATCAAAGCAGCGAGGTTGCGGCTGTTGGCAAATGCCTCGACACGTCACTCGACATGATGGGCCGACGATGACACCGAAACCTCACCCGCCTTCGAAGGCAGAGCCGTAATTCTACAAACGGATCATCGCCGCAACGATTTCCGCCTGTCGCCGACGAAGGTCGAGATTGCCTTTTCCAGACCCTCGCCGTCCGACTACTTCGGCGAGCGTGGCAATGCCGTCGACCGCGCCCACCGCCAGCGCCTGCTGAGCGGTAAAGGTTTTGCCCGTGCCATGGACAGCGGCAACATCAGCAATCCTCATGCCCCGTCCGCGTGCGATCGACTTGGCAAACCGGCGGTTAGCGGCATCTACGCCGCTTTGTATTTCACGGCGATCCTCGACAGATAACGGGGCATACGGGTGCGCAGCGATCTTGTCGTCATGCGAAGCGATCAGCGTCGTTTTGATCCCGATCTTGTCCTCGAAACCCGACATGTCCGTATGTCCCGATCGGACGCCGACCGAGCCCACCTCTCCTGATTTCGTGACAAAAAACTGGCTTGCCTGCGTCGCCAGCCAGTAAGCGGCTGAAAAACAGTACGGCTCCGCGATAGCTATCACCGGCTTCGATCTGCGAGCCGCGTAGATCGCGTCGGCTGTCTCTTCACAACCCCAGACCGTTCCGCCGGGACTACGGATCGCCAGCACGATCCGCGACACCTTGGCATCGGCCGCGCCCCGGCGAACGCTGTCCGCGATCTGCTCGTAAGCCGTACCGCCATTGTACATGCCAGCAGGGGCTAGCACGCCTGTCACCGGCACGATTAACGCCGCTCCCTCTTGCCGAACCGGGTCCGCTTGTCGGGCCGACTGCCTCGCAGATACCGTGCCGAACAACTGGCCCAGCATCTCCGGGACCGTCGCGAGCGGCGCGCGCTTCGACATCAGGGCTTGGAGTTCGGTCGGACGCATCGCCCAGAGCGAAACCGAACCAATCAAATCGTTCATGCGGCGGACCTCGCTGAAAGGTGCAGGGAACGACCATGCTGCCAACCCGGCAGGAGACTGGTCGCCGTGGCCGACAGCCCGCCTACACCGTTGCCCGAATGCCAGCAGATTGCGCCGGGACAGGCACCGCGGGGGCAGATACTGATTTCGTGCAGTACCGCGCTGGCGATATCATCCAGGACGATGCCGGCGTGCTGGCTGGTTGTCGCTTCAAGGGGCATGAAGCCGGCGGAACACTGGTCATAGGATCCACGCGCGACGCCGGAAACCATGTGGTAGGCCGATGCTGGCGGCGTGAACGCGAAGGCCAAGCCGTAGGCATCCGGCCAGATATCCAGCCCGATCGCAGCGCCGGTCCCGATCACCTGCGCTTCGCGGTGCATGAACTGCACCGACACGCGCGCCGGGTCGTAGATGAAGCAATCCCGTCCGTATCTACCCG
>CAJYHD010000828.1 GCA_913773715.1 uncultured Sphingobium sp. | reverse complement strand
TTGTTCAGCGCGGCCCGATCCGCCTGGAACTGGTCTTCGACAGGCAGGATCATCGAGGGCGGCATTCCGGCGCCGCGAAAGAACAGCAGAACGTCCTTCTTGGACCGGCACAACAGCGGAATGGTATCCACGAGGAGCGAGAATAGCTCCGGAGGATAATGAAAGGTCTCAGTGTCCATGCTCAACGCCGGCGTCTCGTCCCTCGTCCCGCGTTTGCCGCGGTCGCGGAACGAAGATGGAACCTGAGACCGCCGCAGACAAGGCGTCCGCCCCGGACCACGCCCTGCCCGCCTGTCAGCGGGCGACCTTCGGCGTTCGCGGCTTGCGGGAAGCCCGGCCGGGCTTGGACGTTTCCGTATTACCGGGGACGTTCGGAGGCAGAGCGGTCGCCGTAACGTCGCTCGGGGTATGAGAGCCGACGGTGTCGCCGCCCAGGGTGCCGGCGGTCGGAGCGGAGGCTGCTGCCCGGTCTGCAGCCTGGCCGGCTTTAGTGTCGGCTTCACCGGTTGGAGCCGCTACAGGGCCGATCAATGCGTCCGCTGAGCTCTTCAGCGGCTCCTCGGCCGCCTCACGCGCAGGGCGTCTTTCCGAGGCTTTGGCCTCCGTTAACGCCACGACCAGGGCAACCTGTTCCGCCTTCGACATTTTAGCAATCTCGGCGTTAGTCACAGCCGCGGCGGCCTTGGCGTCGAAATAGAGGGCGAACGCGACGTTTTTCACGTTCTCGGATTCCAGCATCATGAACGGAATCGGATCGCGCCGGGGTGACCGGGTTCGTACAACCTTGTCCGCGCTTACAGCGATGACAAAGGCCTGCACGTCCCGCAGCGACGCCGAGGTGAACTTGCCGCTCGGATCCTGTCGGAAGTCTAGCAGAGTGCCTTCGTATCCGAGCGACAACCCCTCGTTGGAGATGTCGGTCACCGCGAAGGCGTTGATGACATGGTATCGTGTCGGTGCCCTCTCGATCAGCTCGTTCGTCCAGCCGTAGAAATGTGATTGGAAACGGGTCGATTTCGAAAGCAGCCACATTCCGGTGCGACCTAGGGCGAGACCCAGCAACGCGGTCACGACGAGATGGATGAGCGCAATCGTCAGGGAAATGCCTGGTGCGGCAGTCACCGCCGCAGGATCGATCAGGGTGATATAGGGGTTCGGCTGAAAAGCGACGTCGAAACACTCGTGTGCCCCACACCAACCCTCCTGCACCGCATAAGGGATCGAGGACATGCCGTGCGCCGCCAACGCCCCGATGGCGACCAGAGCGAGCGCCAGAAGCGATCCGGGCGCGGCGGGCGCTGGGCGGAAAGGTTTCCTGAGACCGGTATAGTAGACTCCGGCGAAGACACCGAACCCCGGCGCTAGAAGAAACAGCGCCGTGAGGAGGTTGAGACCGGCGTTCAAGCCGACTTCTTGCCCTTGAGCCGCTCAAGCGCGGCGTCCACCGCCGCGACATCCAGATCGACCACAAACACGCCAGCCGGCGTCACGTGCGACTTTTCACGCACATCGGACCAGCTGCGATGCGCCGACATCAGCCTTTGGCCAGTCTTGAGAGATTCGGGCGAGTTGACCTTCATGTCGGTGAATATGCCCCCTCGTCCCCTCCGCGCCAAGAGCCTGCGACCGAATGGCCGACCCTCGCGCTACCGGGGCAACCGGATTTCAGCCAGAGCAGCCACCTAGCGTCCGCTTCGAGCGTGACCAGCCCCGGTCTCGCTTCTGGATCCTTGCCCGCGACCGCGTCCTGCTGCATCCGTTTCCAAAAAGATCTTCAAGTTCGCCCGAGGGCCATGGGGCGTACAAAGGGCGAGGCGCAGACGTGGAAACCTAACACATCGAACCGTCCTGACAGCATGGCGGAGGCGTTGACAGCGCCCGTCCGTGACAACCGAAATTACCTTTGCCATCGCAAAAACCGGAACGGTTGCGCCAAGCCATCACAAGGGCCAAGCTTGAGTATTGTTTGCTGAATCTGTTCCAGCGGGATATCGACAACGAGCGACGTTATTTGAGGGCACTAACATCAGCGTTGTTGAGCAAGCCGAAGAGACGATGCCGCTTTCGGATAATGACCGGATCGAAGCGGCGCTCGCTGCACTTGGCCGCGATTGGAAAGTTCTGTCACCGCGTCTTCGCCAGATTGATCACTCGGTGTCGACCGATCAGGAGAGCCTTACCTTACGGCTCCACTATCCCTCTCTCCGCGGCACTCAGGCGACGGTCGGCGAACTGATCGACGTCATCACTCTTTTCATGGCGCACTTCAGCTTGCCACGGAAACAGGTCGAAGCCGTGTACGCGCGCAAGGACGACCTAGAACCGTTCGAACTGCACACTCAGCTGAACAGACTGAATCAGGAAGCCATCACTTTATTCAAGCGCGTCCGGTCGTCGACAAGCAGCGGGGAAGCGGGGGAACTCCTCCTCTATCTCCTGACGGAATGGATCATCGGCGCGCCGCAGATCATCGCCAAAATGTCCCTGAAGACGAACCCGCGCATGCCGGTTCACGGCGCGGACGGCATTCATGTGAAGTTCGTGGCGGAGACAGGCAAGCTTCTCTTTTATTCCGGGGAAGCGAAACTCTTCGGGCGGCTTGATCAAGCGATCGCTTCGGCGGTGAAGTCGATTTCAGAAGGCCTGGACCACGAGAAGGCCAGACATGAGCTGGAGTTGGTCCGGCGAAACCTCAATTTCGCGGGCTTGGATCCTGCCGCCGAAGGCGCTCTTCTGAAGTATCTCGATCCTTTCGAGGAAGAGTCCAACAAGCGCATCGACGTCATCACATGTCTGATCGGCTTCGACTTCGACGGCTACGGCGCGCTCGAGAGCCAAGAAGATACTCGTGCCGCATTCGAAGCCCTTGCCGTGGCTCACCTCGCTAAGGCCGCCCCCAAGATCAACGCTGCATTCAAGCGTGCGGGACTGGATCAGCAATGGGTCGAGATGTTCCTTCTGCCGGTGCCCTCTGTTGAGGACCTGCGAAATCGCTTCCAGGACCATATCGGCTGGGGTCGGCCCTGATGCAGGCGCTGGCCGAAAAGGTCTGGAAGAACCCCGCATTCCATGCTGCCGCCGCTCGCCTCCAACACGGCTGGATCGCCAGTGAGCTCGGCGTAAATCCCCCTCACCCGGTAACGCTTGAAGAGGCCGGGCGCGTCATGCGGGCGGCTGCGATCCTCGCGTGTTCGAACAACTCAGAACATCGGCAGCAGGCGTTCCGGTCCGCGACCTCCGCGTTCGAGCTGTTCGGAACTGAGGGCCTTCCCTTCGACCAGGCTACGCGCGTTGTCCTTGCCCGACTCGGAAACTTCCCCTCAATGGGCACACGAGCCGCAATCGAGCACGCTCGGACCGATCTGCCACCTCCGCTCGTCGGCGAAGAGCTGATCATTTCCGACGCCCGGACGATCAGGTTTGGCGACCGATCCGTTGTTCTGACGGACTATCAGTGGAAGCTCTGGAACTGGTTGCAACAAAAGGAACGGGTCGCTGTCGCGGCGCCGACGTCCGCCGGGAAGTCCTTCATCCTTCAAAACTTCATCGGCGGCCTGTTTCAAGACGCAGGCCCACGAACCGTCGTCTACATCGTCCCGACGCGCGCTCTGATCAGTCAGGTCTCTGCGGATCTGCGCCGGCTCGTTGCGGGCCAGGCGTTGTCATCAACTGTCGAGATCGCGACTGTGCCTGTCGAGCAAACGTCGCCACTGCCTGGCCGGGCTGTTTTCGTCATGACGCAGGAGCGGCTGCAGATGACGCTTTCGGCACATCCGGAGTTCAGGGCCCATGTCGTCATCGTCGACGAGGCGCATTCGGTCGGCGAGGGCGCGCGGGGAATACTGCTGCAATGGGTCGTCGAGGATCTGCTTCGCAGAAACCCGGCCACCCAGCTTCTATTCGCGAGCCCGCAGATCCGGAATCTGGAGGTCTTCGGCCGGATGTTCGGCCTGTCGGACGTGCAGAGCCTCCCCTCGCGAGAGCCCACCGTGGCGCAGAACTTCCTGATCGCCCGTGTCTATAACACCCATTTCGACGAGGTCTCGGTCCACTACGTTGAAAGCAACCGATCAGCGACTGAGATCACCAAGATCAAGCTCGACAGGCAGTGCAAGTCGAGAAGACGCCGACTGATCGAGATTTCCGCCAGGCTCGGCATGGGCTCCACCAATCTGGTCTACGCCAATGGCGCCGGCGACGCCGAACATATCGCGATCGAGCTCGCCAAGCTTTTCGATACCCGTGTCCCGACGAAGCGTCAGTCAGCGCTTGCGCAGCTCGCCGCCGAGACGGTGCACGCATCCTATGCTTTGGTGGAATGTGTTCAGCGGGGCGTCGCCTTCCACTATTCCAACATGCCTGCACTGATACGACAGGCCGTGGAGCAAGCCGTCGTCGCCGGCGACATCGACTATCTTGTCTGCACCAGCACCCTGCTTCAGGGTGTAAATCTGCCTGCCAAGAACATCTTTATGTGCAGGCCCGAGAAGGGCGACGACAGGCCTCTCGAGTCCGTGGACTTTTGGAATCTGGCAGGTCGGGCAGGTCGACTCCTGAAGGAGTTCCAAGGCAACATCTTCCTCATCGACTACGACAACTGGCGCAAAAAGCCTTTGAGCCAGCCGAAAGACGCCTACGTCGTACCCGCGCTAGAAACCGCGCTATCTTCTGAAGCCGAAGAGCTTATCTCCATATTTCGGGACGGCCCGGGTCCGCGGCGCAACAACGAGATGCTGGAAGCCGCATTTGTTCGGCTGCTCGACGATCACGTCCACGAGCGGATGCCCCAGGTCATCGCGCGCCTTTCGGCGCCAGGGGGAGACGGGTTCGCTTTGGTGACGAGCCTTGTCGCCGACGCCGCGCGCGATGTCGCCTTGCCGACGTCGGTACTGCGTCGAAGCCCCAACATTTCTCCGCACAAACAGCAGGCGCTTTACCGCTTCCTGTATGACTGGGCTGCGACCTCGGACGTGGCCTTGCGCTCGCTTGTTCCGCTCCATCCCAGGGACACGCATGCCTATGGCTGTTACGCAGCTATCCTACAAATCTGCCATCAGCTGATCATGGGCATGCGGCCCGAAAGTCGGGTTCATCGGTTTCTTGCGATCATCGTGCTGAGGTGGATGAAGGGTCACCCCCTGCCCAGCATCATTCAGAACCAGCTCAACCGGAATCCGGACAAGAACCGACGCGAAGTCGTTAGAGACACGCTGGAACTGGTTGAGAAGCGAGTGCGATATGATTGCTGGCGCCTGTTCAGCTGTTACGGCTCGGTGCTCTCCGCCGTCCTGGTCGATCTAGGGAGAACCGACCTAGTCGAAACCATGCCGCCGATTCCGCTCTTCCTTGAGGTCGGAGCATCAGACAGGACGACAATCAGCCTGATGGGCACGGGCTTGCCCAGGGCCGTGGCCACCCGGCTTTCCGATTTTCCAAAACAGCCCCTCACCGATGTGGACGCCGCAAAACGCTGGCTTCTAACCGCCCCCCTAACCGACTACGGACTGTCTCCATTGCTGATGGACGAGGTCCGATCGGTAATCGACGCCATGGGATAAGCGCCAACGTCAGCCGTTTGCGGGTTGGGGGTTGCGGGTTGCGCGAACACAACTTCCGGAGGCTAATTGCGGTAACAGGGATCGTATTGCGAGTCGCCTCTGACTGGGCGCACGAGGAAACTGAATGTATATCGACCAACTCAAGCTCTGGAACTTCCGCAGTTTCGGGAGCTCCGCCGACGAGCCTGTCGCGACCTTGGGTGCGACGGCTCGGGTGTTGAACATGGATCCCGCATCAAGCGTATTCATTGGTCGAAACGGCGCCGGTAAGAGCGCGCTCGTCCAGTCCCTCCTGCGCCTGTTCGGCGAAACGCGTGATGAGCGAAGCATCCAGGCAGGCGACTTCTTCGTGCCGCCTACCGAGCGATTGGAAAGCCAGACGCTTCGCCGCCTTTTCATCGAGGCCACGATCCGGTTTCCCGAGCTGGAGACGGGTGGTTCAGAGGCGGAGAAGACGGTTCCCCCAGCCTTCCGGCATATGGTCGTCGAGAAGGCCGGCGTCGTGCCGCACATTCGCATCCGCCTCGAGGCGACCTGGCAACTCGCTGGGACGCTGGATGGCGTTGTCGAAGAAACTCTCTACTGGATCCTGGGCGATAACGTCGTGCCCTTCGGGGAGGCCGATCCTTCTTTAAAGAAAAAGGTGTCCGTCGCCGAGCGCAGCCATATCGTCGTCCGATACATCCCTGCGTCTCGCGATGTGACCGCCTTGACCCAGCTTACGGTGAAGAGCCTTGGCCGGAACCTGATGAAGTCGATCAGATGGGAGAAAAAGGCGGAGATTGACGCATTAATCAGCGAGGCGGCTTCGAAACTGGACCAGGAAGGCGGCCTGACGCGCGTGAACGCCGCGATCAACAGCTGCTGGTCGCAGCTCAACACGGCGGAGACCGGAACAACAGCAAGCCTGTCCGTCCTGGCACCCGACCTGCAACAGATCGTACGGACGGCGACGGTGATGCTGACGCCGTCGGCGACTGGGCGGCTGATGACGTTGGAGGATTTGAGCGACGGCCAGCGGTCGCTATTCCATTTTGCTCTGGTGAAAGCGCTCCTCGATCTGAAGCTGATCCTGGAAGGAGAAGTCGCGGCAGGCGACGACCTACCTTTTCATCCCGAATTCTCCAGGGCTCCAGCACTGACCGTCTTCGCCTTTGAGGAACCTGAGAACCATCTTTCGCCCTTCTTCCTGTCGCGACTTCTGAGCGAGCTTGGAAAGCTCACAGATAATCCCCGCGTTCAGGCTGTCCTGACCAGCCACGCGCCGGCGATCGTCGGACGCATTGACCCTTCAGCCTTCCTCGCCCGCGGCATCGCGCTTCGCAACGAAGACCGGGATGTTGGCGGCGCGTCTATCCAGGACCTGATGACCGAGACCTACTCTCGGATCCTGATGGACATGCTGGAGCTTTTGACCCGCCGACACGGTGGGGCATTATGGTCGACCACCGTGGGGCATCTCGCCTCCGTGCGGGGGTTGGTCATCGACGACGACACGACCATCGAAAATGAACTCGCTGTGGAGCTGGACCGCTTTCACCGCGACAACCGGATGTCGGGTTCGGAATCGGCGACGCCGGCTGACGTCACAGCCAAGGTGGCGGCGATAGAAAGCTTTCTTGGCCTGCCAGCCCTGAGGGCTGCAGCGCCACAATATAGTTCAGAAGACTTCTTCGATCGAATACGTCGCGCGACCGTTAGCTTTCTTAGCGAGATCGCAGCCAAAGGCGTTCCCTGGTCGAAACTTTTGGAGACGTCCCGGGGGATCAACGAAGTGCCGCTTCTCACGATTACCAAAAGCAAGGGCCTGGAATACGATCTCGTCATCCTTCTTGGCCTGAACGACCAGGAATGGTGGAGTTTCGACAAGGATCCAGGGGAAGGCCACTCGAACTTTTTTGTCGCAGCCTCGCGCGCCCGCGAGAGGTTGCTGATGACGCGCCAAGGTCGCGATCGGAACAGCAAGATTAGATCGATCTTCGATCTGCTGGCGGCAGCCGGGGTACCCCAGGTCGCGGCTTGAGACTAGAAACCCGGTCGGCCAGCGGTCTGGCGCCCCCCTTCGACAGCTTGGCCTCGCCCACGTTTGGCCTGCAGCTGAGTCTAGTCTTGTACGCCGTCATCCAGCTGCGCTTCCGGCGCGCGGTGAGAGGACCGTAAGCGGACATTCCAAATGTCGTTTTTGACTCAGCCTGACATTGCCCGAGCATCTCCGGGATGGGCTCTTTTGGTCATTGGCGGCGATACTCATTGCGTCCCGCCCAAAGTGTCGTGCCGCTCAGCTCTTGGCGGCCGCCTCGTCCGCCGCCGCCCTCTCCTGCTCCGCGCGTTCACGAGCCTCGAGATGGGCCGTGACCTTTCCGGAGATGTAGTCCGTCGTCACGCCGCTGTCCGCCAGCTTGACGGCCCAGGTCCTTCCCGGATGCAAAACGTCCCAAGGCGAGCGATACTGGGTGGCGCGTCGTCCGCCCGGATCGTGATTGCCGAAGCCATCGACGACGAGGTTCCACACGGGAAAATGCCAACTGATCAGCATCCGCTCGGCCATGCGGATCCAGACGTCGTCGACCGCCAGGAAACGACACGCGAAATCCTCGGATCTCAGATTATCGGCCTGGGCGACCGACTTGGCGTGATCGGCTAGCCGGTTCCACAGGGCGCGCCCGTGCGGCGCGTCGAAATCCCCGCCCCGGCGTCCGCCCATGGGGTCGGCCTTGCCGATATAGATCGGCAGGGCGAAGGCGCCGTCGCGGTTCTTGTCGGCGACCTTGGCGTAGGCCGGGAAGTCGCCGGTGTAGTAGATAGCGTAGATGCCGGCGCCCTCGAAGGGCTGGGTCGGCGCGAGCGGCTCAATGGGCCTGTTTAGGAGGGCGTTGGCCACGCTCTCGGCCAGGTGCCGCTTCTCCAGCGGGTTGTAGGGAACCAGGACGCTCATCCGACAGATGTAGCTGATCCGCGACCGAGCGGGCAACGATCCCGGCCAGGCGCACCGGCACGGCATTGCCGAGCTGACGCATGGTCTCGGTCCAGGAGCCGTGGAAGAGGAAGTCGTCGGGGAAGGTCTGCAGCCGCGCGGCCTCTCGCACCGAGAAGTAGCGGATCGAGCCGTCGGGCCGACGCAGCATGTTCTCGCCGCCCGGCACGCCGTGAACGCCGGCCTTGAGAGTCTTCGCTGGCGCATCCAGCGGGCTGCCGGTGTGGCCCGGATACGATCGGGCGCCGGGGATGAAGCGGTGATCCGGGAAGCCCCTCGCCGCCTTGGGCTGAAGTTCCGGGTCTGGCAGGCCAAGGAAGGCGTCGCGCACGGTCAGCCACGGCAGGGCGGTCGGCTTGTCGCCCTTGATCCTGGGCGCGGCTTCTCGCAGCAGCAGACGTTCGGCGCGGCCGATCCGGTGCCGGTCGAAATAATCGTCCTCGTGGGTCAGCGACCAGGCCAGGGCGGCGGCGGAGTGGGTCTCGTCGGGGAAGCGCCATTCGACGCCGAGGTCCAAGCGGAACCCGACGAGGAATATCCGCTCGCGCCGTTGCGGCACCCCATGATTGGCGGCGTTAAGCAGGCGCAGCACCACGTTGTAGCGCAGACCCGATGTCGAGCCGCTGGTCTCGTGGCGCTCGAGCCGACCGAGGTGGTCGATCCACGGCTCATCGGGCCGGGCCGTGACTTCCGGATGGGCCAGCTGCAGCCGGATGTAGCTCAGGTAATTTTGGAAGGTCGCCCGGGTCAGGCCCTTCACGTTCTCGAACACGAAGGCGCGGGGTCGGAGTTGCCGGACCGCCCTTATAGCCTCGGGGAACATGTCGCGACGGTCGAGGTGGGCGTTGTGCTTGCCGCCCAGGGAGAAGGGCTGGCACGGCGGGCCGCCAGAGACGAGGTCGATGGTCCCGAGGCCGTCGTAGGACATCAGCCGCACGTCGCCCTGCGTCACCGGCCACGGCTTATTGTCCTTCAGGGTGTCGCAGGCCCACCGGTCCCACTCGACCACCGCCGCATGGTTGAACCCAGCCTGGGCCACGCCCAGTCCGAGTCCCCCCGCCCCCGCGAACAGTTCGACCGATCTCATCCGAGGAAAGCCTTCACGCGCCGCTCCAAAGCCGGGCCGTCGCCCAGTTCGCACTCCCAGAGAGTCAGAACCTCCCAGCCCGATTCGATCAACCGGTCTCGCACCTCGCGATCCCGCTCACGGTTCCGCGCCAGCTTTGGACCCCAGAATTCCATCCGGGACTTAGGCGCTCGCGCGAGCTTGCATTGGAGATCCTTATGGCCGTGCCAGAAGCACCCATGGACCATGATGACCTTGCGCCGAGGACCGAACACAAGGTCCGGCTTGCCGGGCAGATCCTTGCGATGAAGCCGGTACCGATAACCCAGGCCGTGGACCAGCCGACGCACCCGCAACTCCGGCTTGGTGTCGCGCGATCGCACCCGCGACATGCGCTTGGAGCGCTCGGCTTGAGAGAGGGTGTCCACGACCGCCACTGACCGTCATTCGGCCTGGAAGTCCAGCGGGGCGGGTGGGATCGCGACGAAGGTGCGTCCGATAGTGGCGGAGGCCAAGCTCTCAATCCCGTGGAAGAAGGCAGTTAGATTGCCACGAGCAAATTTTGATTCAAACCTGCGGGTCAAAGATCTGCGTATCGGTGCGATGGGGACGGAGGAGGAGACCGCTGGTGGTGCCTAGCAAGCGGGGCTCATCCCAAAGTTGATCTATCAGGCAAACAATCGGATGATCCCGCCAAGCGGCAAAGACCGCGTTTGGGGGTTGGTGAGCGGTCCATGCCTGCAGATCGGTGGCTCAGGGGCCTCGACAGCCTGCTCGATAATGCTGCCGCCTGCGACGGCGAGCCTGGGGCATTGCGCGACCTGACCTTCGGCGTGTTTCGTCACATCGAGGGGGGACGGCACGAGGTCCACGCCGCGTTCCAATCTCTGCGTGAAGCGGAGATCACATCAACGGCTCGCGACTTCGGCGCGGATTTGATCGCCGGCCGCTTCAAGCGTCCAGAAACGCCAGACGCGCTCGATGGCGGCGTCGAACTGGCAGCCCGCCTGCTTCGTGGCCTTGAAGCCGCTCTCATCACGCTTGGCTCGCACGCCAGGGGACGTCCGAAGGCGTCTGAGTTCGCGGTGGCCTTCGGTCAGGACGAAGGTTGGCTTCTGCCGTTCACACCGCGCTTTCGTGGCGACGACATTTCGGCGGAGCGATATTTCGCTAAGCGCGGGTTGGCGCGACATCGTTGCATCCCCAAGCGACTGGACACTGGCCACCAGATTGACCTGCATCTCATTGATCAGAGGTTCGGCGAGGAGTTGCACGCCGCCGCTGGCCTTTTCGAATCTCTTGAGTTGCTGGATTCAAGGGGGGAGGTAATCGGCAGGGGCGGGCCCTTCCGGGCCGCCGCAATCCAGCGCGCTCCCGATGGCGCAGTCGAAGATATTCTCAAGTCGGTATGCGAGACCACACCTGCGCCGCAGATTCTCGTATTCCCCGAGCTCTCATTAAGGCCCGAAGACCGTGAGGAGATCGTGAGGCTGCTTCGCACGGTTCCTTGGGATGTTGATCTGTCAGGACCTCGACCATCGCTTGTGGTCGCCGGGTCTTGGCATGACGTGATCACCCAAGGTGCCGAGGCCGGCGGGGTCCATAACGCGGCGCCGGTTTATGACGGATTCGGCAACGCCGTCGGTCGCCATCTCAAACACGCTCCCTATTGGGCGGACGGTGACGACGAGAAGCTGGTCGAGGACATCGTCGTCGGCACCAAGATTTTGGTCCTAGCGTCGCGGTCGCTGACCGTAGCCGTCGCCATCTGCCTCGACTTTTGCCAGACAAGCACTGCCAATCCCTACGACGAATTGGACGTCGACCTCGTGCTGGTGACCTCGCTTGCGGACGGCAACACAACAGGCAAGCACGCCGCGCAAGCCGACCGCATTTGGCAGCGTCGTCGGACCGCGACCTTTCTGGCTCAGCAGGATATCAAGCCGAGCTACGGTGTAGCGGGAGCCAAACCCTACGACCAGACGTTCGCGGATAGCGCGGACCGACCTCTTGCCGTCCGCAAATTCGCCCCGCCCGCTTGACGAAAGCTTCACCAAATTTCACAATAGTGAAATCCTGAAGATGAGGGAAGATATGGATCGCCGTCGGCTCGACGAACTTCGCGACGGAGTCGCGGAGCCTCGCGCCGCGCTTGCCGAGGCACGCGCGCTTCTACCCAGCGTCGATGGGCGCGACGCCCTGTTCGCGGGAAGCCGCGAATGGCTCTTAAGCCTGGTGTTGAGCGACGCCTTCCGTTCGGCCGAAATTGAACAAATCAAATCCACCTACGACCGTCTCGGTGCTCTCAGCTTCGGGCTGGCCCAAAATTCTGTTGTCGATCCCATGGCGGACTTCGCCATCCGCATGAGTACCCTCGCCTATGTCGCCGCAGACGTTGAGGCGTTGCGCGAGAGCTACGATGTCGAGTCCTTGCGCGATCAGCCCTTCTTCAAAGCCTGTTTGACGACTCTTCATGAAGCTGGCGGCTCTATGGCTCGCAAGGCTCTTCTAGCGGAGCTCGGCCTTAAGGAAGCTAACGGCACTCGCGTCCTGAAGGCGCTCGACAAGGCGCGTCTGATCAACCGGCGTTCCGGCGGAGATGGAGCGGGCAATCTGGTGACGGTCGAGCTGACCCCGCTTGGAAAAAAGACGGCCATGAAATGGGCCTCGCCGCCCGGCCGTGACGAAACGCCGACTCTTCTCGTGCTTAGACATGGTCATGGCATCCCCGGCATGACACGATCGCACTTCCCAGCGGCCAAGGTCGCGGGCCGGTGACTACGGTCGTCTCCGACCTCGTTGTCCAGACCCAGGCCGCAGCCTCCGAAGCGATTGCGCGCCACTACTATAATCTGCTGAGCACGCGCCCCCGCAATCTGTGGGGTAGGGTCGCCCACGCGCTTGACTACAAGTACGTCGCGGACCTCGATGAACGGACTTCGTCGGATCAGGTGATCGGCTTCGACCACATCGGGACCAGTCTCGTCTTTCGGCGCCGCCTCCGCCCCATCCTCCACCAGAGCCAGGCGAGCCACCATATTTGGGAACGGGATGACGATCAGGGCCTCGTCTCCCTCTTTCCGCGTAAGGAGGAGGTCGGTTCGATCAGCATAGAGCGCGCGCCGAGGCGGACGCGGGCCTCGGCCTTGGTTCAGAAGATGATCCGGGACTGTCGTGATTTCCGGCAGGCGGACAAGGCTACCCGACGCAGAGACGATCTAGCCCAACAAGTCACCGTTCCGTCGCCGCTCGCCATCGCCGGCGAGCTTCTGACGGATCCTGCGAACCCTGGGTCGCAGGCTTACGCTTGGGCGGCGCTGCAGGAGTGGGTCCGGGAGCGCATTGAGGCGGAGATGGACCAACCTATCGATCTCAGCTTCGCAGCCGTCTCTGAAGCCCTAATCCTAATCAATAATCGGTGGCGGACGTCCAAGCCAATCGCCTCCAAAAACGAGGCCACAGTCCTGTTTATCTGCCATGTTCTCGCGCTGCGGGGCGTGGCTGCGATGCGGGTGGATGTAGGCTACCTGGTTGACGTGATCAGCGGACAGTTCGAACGCGGTACTCAGGACGATGACACCCCCGCCTTCCTCGCGTCAGACATGACGTGGCAGATGGACGGCAGGCTTCAGGAGCTGTGGCTCGGGACCAGCGGTCGACCGAGTGGCTTCATCGTTAACCCTCGCGTCACCGAACTGCCGTCTGCAGGCGAGCTTCTTAATCTGGTGGACAGCCTGCCTGTGCCGTTTGAAGGCGGCGACACTGTTTTCCAGGGCGGCATACGTCTGGCGTCCAACCGGTCGCTCGTCGCAACGATCTCCGGCGAGTTCGGCACCGGAAAGACGCTGTTCGGCCTATCGCTCGCCGCTGCCCTGGCCCCGCTAGGCTGCCGCACACTCTTCCTGTCCTGCGAGGAGAGCGCCGACGACATCACCGACCGCCTAGTGGAGGCGGCACCAAGATCTCTATTTCGGACTTTACCTCTGTTCCGCGCCCTTAATGAAGCCGATTTCCGGCTGAAAACCCTGAGCGGCCGGCAAGCGGGCGCACGGGAGCTCGGCTGGTTCTCCGCCGCCCATCTCAAACTTGATCGGGGATCCGCCGGCTTCAACACCTCCGCCGCCCTCGAGACCTTTCTGAAGGAGGCTCGGGAGACTGCGGACATCTTCAGTCCGTGGGCGAACGGAGATCCGGCCGATCGCCCGAGGTTCGCTCGGCCCGTCATCATCATCGACGGCCTGCATCAGCTGTTTGACGAGCAGGACAGCTGGGATTTCCTCGACAATGCCCTGCGCTCTTTGATCGAGACCTGCCGGGATCTGGGCGCGATCTTCCTATTCAGCTTTTCCGCAGAACGGGAGGAGCTGCGACGGCTGGAGTATCTCTGCGATCTGATCATCGAGGTCGAACGCGGCGGCCACAATCTACCGGCCGACAAGCCCTACCGGATTTTCCAACTACTGAAGGCCCGACGTCAGCCCGCAAGGACGGGGGCCCACCTGTTCCACATCAAAGGTGACGCAGGCTTCCGTCTCAAGCCGTCCGTTGATGCTCGGGTTCAGCAGCTTAAGACCCAGTCCTGGTGGGCGCCTAGCGAGGGGGACGCCATCTTTCTTACCAATGATCCGCCGCCCGGCTTCCGGTCGCCGGATTCTGATGCGCGATTATCCAACTCCCTGTCCGTTGCCAATCACGGACAGGTGCTAATCATCGGCCACGGCAGTTCGGGAAAGGCGGGGTTCGGGCTCTATCTGCTGCACCGCCGCTGGTTCGATCTCGATCTAACCCTGAGCGACCGCCAGAGGCGATTGCCGATCGGCAACGCGCCGGCTGACCTGCCCCCGCGTAAGCGAGCCATAGTTGAAGCGGGTCTGCCGGTGCGGTCGGACGTCGCGTATCTGGAGACCCGAGTTCTCGTGATCTCCTTCCTTTACCAACAGAGCTACTATGACGACCTAACGCGCAAACTTCGCGCTAGGCGCCGTCGCAGGCCGGACCGTGAGGACAGCTGGTACGCCTCGATCGAGGAACGGGAGCCAATGGAGTTCGCGCCATTGCCGGACCGGCTCTGGACGGACACCATCGAACTTTATCCCGGAATGCTCAGTGTCGAGGATTTTCTGGCCAAAGTCGAAAAGCGGCTTGGCGCTGCGGAGATGTCCGGTTTTCCCTACACCGGCGTCCTAGTGGACGGTCTGCACAATGTGTTCGTCCAGTTTCCGGCCCTGGAAAAGGAAAGCTCCTTCTGGGGCATGTTCTACAACATCCTGCGGCGTCGCCGAGTAACCGTGGTGACGACCCACACGGAGTTCGACATCAACGCCCGCAATGAGACGGCGAGTGGAGCGCGCGGACTACCAATTGCCTACAACTTCGATCAAGCCGAACGAAAGATCGCGCCCTTACTGTCGGCCTTAATCTCCGGTGCCGACTATCTGTTCGAGCTGTCTCCATCTTATGAAGTCGGAAGTCCCGTGTATCGGCTCACGCCTCGCGCCATGCTCGGAGACAACGTAGGCGGCCAGGCCTATTCCTGGGATAAGCGGAGAATGCAGCTCGAGCCCCTTGCTCACCTCGGCGCCAAGGGCGCGCGGTCAACAGGTGACGAACGCATCGAGATGGTGCAGCGCCTCGCCGAGCGGATGACGTCTTTCCTCGCCCCCTGAAAACCGCCTTCACAAGCTGGGCTCTCAGTGTCCGATGCGTCGATTGGTAGCCAGTCCTAAAACCTGTGGGAACGGACGCAAGCCGGGCTGTTTCTTGGCGTAACGCCCTTCTGCTTTGCCCCGCCCGAAGGCGCTCGTGTCCGCTAGACATTGCAGACGAGGGTGGATCACCGCCATTGTCATAGCGAGCGCTGAACGTCGTGTTTCCAGAGGCGAGCCGAGCTCCCCGATGGCGCATCCATGACATAGCCAGGCGGCCTACGCTAACGCGTTGCTGACCTCAGGCTATGCTGAAGCTGTGATTCGAGCGGCCTCAGGTCACAAGACCATTCACATCCCTCTTCTGATAACCTATGAACATCACACGTTGATCAATCTAGGTGCGATATGCGTAGTGAAGTCGAGCAAGTTCTATCCAGCAACGCTACCAAGGCTGAAAAGGTCCGCGCACTGGTAGGGCTCGGGGTGCCAAAACCCGAAATCGCAACGTTGCTTGCGATAAGTGCTAATCATGTGTACACAGTTATCGCTCGGGACCGGGCAAGTGGCCGCGCCGTGGTTGCAAAGCCGCCGGTCAGTGAACAGGGAGACTATGTACACATGATTGCTATCGACCGTAACGGATGCATGATCCTTCCGCCGCAGGCGTTGGACCTGATGGGCATCAAGACCGCTGACCAGCTGGTTATGCTCGGCTCGCCCGGGGAGTTGCGGCTGCTGACCAAGGAGAAGGCGGCCAAACAGCTCCACGCGGCGATCGCCAAGTCGTCTCCCACCGAGGCCGCCCTTGCGCGGACCCTGTTGTCGGATCTCGAGAAGTGACCGCGTCGCCAGAGATTGACGGTCAGCTCGTGTTGCGAGCGCCGTCGGAGCTGAAAGCCGCCAAGCGCAACGCCCGGACGCATTCGCAAAGGCAGATCGCCCAGATCGCCGCGTCTATCCAACAGTTCGGTTTCACCCAGCCGGT
This sequence comes from uncultured Sphingobium sp., assembly GCA_913773715.1. Next base: position 1,529 of record CAJYHD010000828.1, on the reverse strand, counting down.
GCTGACTGACGACCAGGGCCGGATCGTCGCTGGACACGGCCGCGTGGAGGCGGCGAAGTCGTTGGGACTGGTGTTGATCCCTACCCTGCCCTTGTCTCACCTGACCGAAGAGCAGCTGAGGGCCTACGCGATCGCGGACAACAAGATCGCGCTGAACTCGGGGTGGGACGGCGAGCTTCTGGCCCTTGAGTTCAGGGAGTTGGACGCCCTGGTCAGCTTCGATCTCGACCTGACCGGGTTTTCCACCGGCGAGATCGATGTGCTGCTGGAGGGGGAAACCGCGCAGCAAGCGAAGCTGGATGCGACCCCCGACAAGAAGCGCGTCACGGAGACGGTGGAGCGGGGTGATCTCTGGCGGCTCGGCGGACACCGGCTGCTGTGCGGTGATGCCCGAGAAGCCAGAGACTTCGCCGTCTTGATGGGAGACGAAAGGGCCCGGATGGTCTTTTCCGATCCCCCTTACAATGTGTCGATCGATGGCTTCGTCGGCGGCCTTGGAAAGGTGAAGCACGCCGAGTTCGCCATGGCCTCTGGCGAAATGAGTCCAGCGCAGTTCACGGACTTCCTGGCGATGGCCTTCCGGAACGCGGCCGATGTGAGCATCGATGGCGCCGTGCACTATCAGTGCATGGACTGGAGGCACATCGAGGAGATGATGGCGGCGGGCCGGCGCGTTTACTCCGAACTGCTGAACATGTGCGTCTGGGCGAAGGACCAGGCGGGCATGGGGACCTTCTATCGCAGCCAGCACGAGCTGGTGTTCGTCTGGAAGGTGGGTAACGCGCCCTATCTCAACAATGTCGAGCTGGGCAAGCACGGCCGACATAGGACGAATGTCTGGAACTGCCGAGGCGCGCGCAAGACCGGCCATGCGTCGGAACTGCAGTTTCACCCGACGGTAAAGCCGGCGCCGTTGATCATGGACGCGATCAAGGATGCGTCGCGACGCGGCGATCTCGTGCTGGACTGCTTCGGCGGCTCGGGCTCGACGCTGATCGCTGCGGAGAAGACTCGGCGACGAGCCCGGCTGATCGAGTATGAATCCACTTACTGCGAGGTGACGATCCGGCGGTGGGAAGAGTTGACCGGAAAGTCGGCGGTGCTGGACGCCACGGGCGAGACTTTCGCCGAAGTGGCCGAGCGTCGCCGGGCGGAGATGAACGCGCTGGCGGACGCGGCCCTCGAGCTGGAGGCGGCTTGATGGCGGCGCGCAACAAGAAGGGGCAGTTCGAAAAGGGCTCAAGTGGAAACGAGTACGGCCGTCCGAAGACGGAGAAGCCGAACCATCGGCTGCCGGCTCGAAACCGGAACTCCATCTTCAGGATAGCCGAGATGGAGCGGGGCGTCGTCATCGACGGCGAGAGGCAGACGATGACGCTCTTTGAGGCTGCCACGATGAGGCTGGTCGTCTATAAGGTCGATCGGCTGACGCGGTCCCTGTCGGACTTCGCCCGCATCGTCGAGCGGTTCGACAGGTGCAACGTCAGCTTCGTCTCGGTGACGCAGGCCTTCAACACCACCACCTCCAT
>CAJYHD010000827.1 GCA_913773715.1 uncultured Sphingobium sp. | reverse complement strand
CCTTCGGACCGCCATGCTGGCTCAGCGCCGCGCCGACCGCCACCAGTATGACCAGCACGACCACGCCCGTCAGCAGCAGCATCAGTTCGCGATTGGCATCGTTTGCCCGCGCATTTCGCCGCATCGTTGCGGGCTTCGCGCTGATGAGCGGCACGACCGACGCCATGAACGTCAGCGCCGCGAGGTCGAACCCGCCCATTACGGCGTCGTGCCAGGGCCACATCAAGCTCAGCGGTGCGATCGACGCCAGCAAGGCTAGGAATATGCCATAGCGCCAAGGCAGGAAAGAGGATCGGGGTGCCATCATCCGATCACATCCTGAAATGATGTTTCTGACAAGGGCAATCAGAGCACTGCCGCGATCAGCCCGCGCGCCTGCGCCTCGTTGGCTTCGAGATACCAGTTCTCCGGTGCCTTCTCCAACACCTCCTCCATGGTCACGTTGGAGCCGAGAATCAGGTTCGCAAACCCTTCATTCTGGATCGTAATCGAAGACTGGATTTCGTTCAGTGTCGCTTTCAGTGTTGCGATGCAGGTGGATAGCGGCCCGGCAAGCTGAATCGTCTTGGTCAAAAGACGCTCGTGGATCATGAGTCGGGTGCCCCGCGTCAGATATCGGTTCTCCGTCGCGAAGAAACTCATGAACGTCGCTCCGGCCGAATAGACGGCCGTCTTGCCCAAGAACACCAGCCGTCGTTCTGGATAGAGGTCGGAATGAAAGCGGATATCCTCTCCCATCAGTCGCGCGATCTCCGGGTCACCACCCAATGTCGAGATTTCGACGATCACCAGCCCCTGTTGCGGCGCGGTCGACAGGCACTTCTTGAAATGCAGGTACATGCCATGGTCGACGATGCCCGACAGGGTGATCGCGGGAAATTCGAAGTCGCGGGGGGACAGCAGCGGCGCGGTCATGAACATGCGGGGCATCCTCCAAGGTATGGCGTCGCGCTGCACTACGCGTGGACGCGCGAAAGGTGCCGCGCTTTATGGCTGGCGCATCGTGCGTCAGGATGTAAAGAACAGATCATGACCAAGGGGCTGCGGGCATGATCGCGAAACTGAAAGGACGGCTGGATAGCACCAGCACGGATCATGCCATCATCGATGTGGGTGGAGTCGGCTATCTCGTCGGTGCGTCGTCACGCACTTTGGCGGCGCTCGGTCCGGTCGGGGAAGCAGTCACGATCCACACCGAAATGCTAGTGGCCGAGGATTCGATCCGCCTCGTCGGCTTTGCGCGGGCGGAGGAGCGGGATTGGTTCCGCCTGCTAACCCATGTGCAGGGGGTGGGATCGCGCGTCGCACTCGCCATCCTCTCCGCGCTCGAACCGCTGGAACTGCATCGCGCCGTCGCGATGGGGGACAAAGCGATGATCGCTCGTGCTAATGGCGTCGGCCCCAAGCTCGCGCAGCGCATCGTCAATGAGCTGAAGGATAAGATCGGCGCCGCTCCTGCTGGCGCGCCGGGCGTTGCGCTTGGCTTGGTCGCAATGCCCACCGGCAGTTTCAGCGCGGACGCACTCTCCGCCCTCCAGAATCTCGGCTTCAAACCGGCAGAAGCGAGCACTGCCGTCGCTGCCGCAGAAGAGGAACTGGGCGACGGCGCAAGCCTTGATGCGCTGGTCAGGCTGGCGCTCCGGAAGGCGGCGAAATGAGTGAAGTCGTCGCGGCTTTGTTGGCGGCCTGTCTCGCTGGATTATTCCCGTACATGTCGCAGCGGCAGGAGCGGCGACGACAGAAGCAAGCAATCCTCTGCGCTTTAGCCGCTGAAATTCTCGCGCTATGCGAATTCATCAGCACGCAGCATCTCCCGATGCGATTTGCCGCCGCAGCCGATTGTGTAGATGCAGGACAAACTAAACAGCACATGCCACTGGATGCCAAGTATGGCTATTTTGTCCTATTCGAAGGGGTGGGTGCACGCATTGGTGAGCTCGGAGGTGATACGGCCTCGAAGATCGTCAACTTTTACACCAACATGAAGCTTATTTTGGAAACATCGCGTTCCGACAGCCATTTTGCAGCTAGCGCAGACAATTTTCAATATCTTTCATTGATGTCGCAACGTGTCCTCGATGCGGGATATGAAATCTGTGCGCTCGCGAAGATAGACTATTTGCGCCATGACTGACGACCGCCTCCTCGCCCCAGTACGTAAACCAGAAGATGTCGATGCGGCGCTACGCCCGCGCGCGCTGGACGAGTTCATCGGTCAGCAGGCGGCGCGGGAAAATCTGCGCATCTTCATTCAGGCAGCCAAGGCACGCGGAGACGCGCTCGACCATGTGTTGTTTTTTGGCCCACCCGGCCTTGGCAAGACGACGCTTGCGCAAATCGTCGCCAAGGAAATGGGGGTCGGATTTCGGGCTACCTCCGGTCCGGTGATCGCCAAGTCGGGCGATCTCGCGGCGTTATTGACCAATCTCGACGAAGGCGATGTACTTTTCGTCGATGAAATTCATCGCCTCAATCCGGCTGTCGAGGAAGTGCTCTATCCCGCGATGGAGGATCGTGCGCTCGACCTGATGATCGGGGAGGGGCCTTCCGCGCGATCAGTTCGCATAGAATTGCCGCGCTTTACCCTGGTGGGTGCGACTACGCGACAGGGGTTGCTGACGACGCCGCTGCGCGATCGCTTCGGCATTCCGGTGCGGTTGCAATTCTACAGCGTTGACGAGTTGGAGTTAGTGGTACGCCGTGCAGCGCGGCTGCTCGACCTCGCCATAACATCCGACGGGGCGATCGAGGTCGCGCGTCGATCGCGGGGTACCCCCCGCATAGCCGGACGTTTGCTGCGGCGGGTGCGCGATTTCGCCAACGTCGCAGGTGCACAGACTGTCGATGCAAAGGTTGCGGATGGTGCGCTCCAGCGGCTGGAGGTCGATCATCTGGGGCTCGACCTGATGGATCGGCGCTACCTTCACATGATCGCTGACATATATCGCGGCGGCCCGGTCGGCGTCGAGACACTGGCCGCCGGGCTTTCCGAGCCACGCGATACCGTTGAGGAAGTGATCGAACCTTACCTCATCCAGCTCGGTCTTATCGCCCGCACCGCGCGAGGACGCATGCTCAATGGTCCCGGCTGGAAGCATCTTGGCCTCAATCCCCCAGCCGGCAGCCAGGACGGCCTGTTCGACTAAGGCTTTTTGCAAAACGTCATGGCCGTTACGTCATGGTGGAGTTATAGCCTCGCGCTTGGTCAGGCGTGCGACAGATGCGCCGCAATCACAGGAGCCTTGCCTTGAGGGCGATCGAAAGCTTTCCCAACCTCGTCACAATGTTCTTCACCCGTGCGCAGGAAAAGGGCGCGGCGCCGTTCCTGTGGCACAAGGCGAGTGGGCAATGGACGTCGATCAGTTGGACAGAGGTGGCGCGCCGCGTCGCGGCGCTATCGGCGGCGCTCAAGGATTATGGCCTCCGCCCCGGCGATCCGGTCATGCTCGTGAGCGAGAACCGCCCGGAATTCTGCATTGCTGACCTTGCCATCATGGCGGCGGGCTGTGTGACGGTTCCGACCTACACGACCAATACGACACGCGATCACCAGCATATCCTGACCGACAGCGGCGCGCGTGCCGTCATCGTGTCGACTGCCAAGCTGGCGCAGGCACTGATGCCTGCCGTGGTGCGGTCGCAGGCCGCTTTCGTGATCGGTATGGAGCCGCTGCGTGGTGCGCAAGGCAGTGTCGCCTGCCATCTTTGGGATGATGTGATCGCCACTCATACAGCGGAGGTCGGTTCTTCGCACACCGCCACTCGCAATGATCTCGCCTGCATCATCTATACCAGCGGCACCGGCGGTGCGCCGCGCGGTGTCATGCAGCATCACGGCGCGATCCTCGCTAATGTCGAAGGCGCTGCTGCGGTGGTGGTTGAAGATTTCGGCTGGGACGATGAGGTGTTCCTCTCCTTCCTTCCCCTGTCGCACGCCTATGAACATAGCGCAGGACAGTTTCTGCCAATGCTGCTTGGCGGACAAATCTATTACGCGGAAGGGCTGGAAAAGCTCGCCAGCAATATCGAGGAGACGCGCCCGACGATCATGGTCGTGGTCCCGCGACTGTTCGAAGTGCTGCGCACGCGCATCATCAAATCGATCGAGAAGCAGGGCAAGTTCCCCGCCTATCTCCTAGGACAGGCCATTCGCATCGCCGCGAAGGAACAGCAGGGCAGAGGATCGATCCTCGACAAGCCGATGAAAGCGCTGCTCGCGCGCACGCTGCTGCCCAAGGTAAGGGCGCGTTTTGGCGGGGGGATGAAAGCGCTGGTATCTGGCGGCGCTCCCCTTAACCCCGATGTCGGCACGTTCTTCCAGGCGATGGGCCTGACTCTGCTTCAGGGTTATGGCCAGACAGAAGCCGGTCCGATCATCAGCTGTAACCGGCCCCGCGCCGGAATTGCGATGGATACGGTCGGTCCACCGCTCGACGGCGTAGAAGTACGGATCGCGAATGACGGCGAGATTTTGGTGCGCGGCGAATTAGTCATGCACGGATACTGGCGTAACCCGACCGAGACTGAAAAGGCCCTGAAGGACGGCTGGCTCCACACGGGGGATATTGGCGAAATCGACGATCGGGGCCGTATCCGCATCACCGATCGCAAGAAAGATTTGATCGTCAATGACAAGGGCGACAATGTTTCGCCGCAGAAGGTCGAGGGCATGCTGACCCTTCAGAACGAGATCGGACAAGCGATGGTCCAGGGCGATCGTCGTCCTTATCTCGTCGGCCTGATCGTACCCGATACCGAATGGACTCGCGAGTGGGCCGAAGCGAAAGGTCGGTCGATCATCGGGCTTTCGAGCGACCCGGATTATCTGGCAGCGCTCAGACAAGCCGTCGATAGCGTGAACGACGACCTGTCCGTCATCGAACGTGTGCGTCGCTTCATCCTGGCAGATGAGGCGTTCTCCATAGAGAATGAGGAGATGACACCCTCGATGAAGATCCGCCGCCATGTGATCCGCAATCGTTACGCGGATCGGCTGGATGCGCTCTACAAGGGATAGGTGTCAGGTACGCAGCGTGTCCGCGAACTGGCGGGCATGACGTTGCAGCCGTTCGGATCGCTCGCGCAATTCGCCGGCAGCTTCGATCATCGATCGCGCCATACGTTCGGATGATCCGATCACTCCCTCCAGCTTGCGGATGGCAGCGTCAGTATCTTCCATACGGCCCTTGCTGATCAGGATCGCGGCGCGGATGTCGTTTGCGATCGCGCTCTGATGATCGAGAGCCTCGCGGGAGGAGTCGGTGCCGACGGCAATCTCGCCTACAATGTCTCGTACAATGTGGATGCCATTCGTCGCTGCTTGCGTATTTTCCTGCATCATGTGCAGAACGGCGGTGATCGATCCGGTCGCCTGACTGGTGAGTTCCGCCATCTGCCGCACTTCATTGGCGACGACAGCAAAGCCATGGCCGCTCTCCCCGGCACGCGCTGCTTCGATCCGTGCATTGAGCGCCAGCGTATTGATTCGGGCGGCGATCCCAGACACAGATGCCACGACGCTTTCGACCGTCACGGTATTCGCGCTGAGGTTTGCCAGGCCAGCGATCAGATCATTGATCGTCTGTTCGGCGCGGCGGGTGGACACAACGGCATCGGTGACGTTTTTGTCCAGGCTTGCGGTCGCCCGGTGAAGCGATTGATTGCCCGCGACGACCGTATCGACCGCTTGCGACGACTGGTGCGCGGCATCGACCACAATCCCGGTCGCACGACGGCCTGCTTCGGCTTCTTGAGCCAGTTCATCCG
>CAJYHD010000826.1 GCA_913773715.1 uncultured Sphingobium sp. | reverse complement strand
ACCGCGCCGACATGCTCGACTGGAACGGCCTGCCTATCCTGCCGCCGCGCAAGGCCGAGCGGCAGGGACCAATCGGCGACGTCGCGGCGGACGCGGCGGACAAGGAGCGGCAGGAACATTGGCGGCTGCTCTATGTCGCGCTGACTCGGGCGGAGGAGCGGCTGGTCGTCGCCGGATCGCTCGGCCCGCGCGCACGCGGCGAGGTGAAGCCCGAAAGCTGGTTTTCCGCTGTCGAGGCTGCGATGGAATCGCTCGGCGCGCCGTGGGAGGAAGACCCGCTCTGGGGCCAATCGCGACGCTGGCGCGGCACCGAACACCTCACGCCCCGCAAGGCCGAAGCCGAGCTGGCCACCGTCGCGGAACACCACGCCGAACCCTCCTGGCTCCGCGCGCCAGCCCCCGCCGAATCCCGCCCGCCGCGCCCGCTCGCGCCATCTGCACAGGTCGAGGATGATGTCCCCTATCCGCCGCCTGGTCCCGCGATGCGCGCCGCTGCCGAGCGGGGCCGCTGGCTCCATGCGCTGTTCGAGCGGCTTCCCTCGGTTCCCGCTGCCAATCGCCGCGCCGCCGCCGACCGCTGGCTCGAACAACAGGGTGCGTCCGACGTCGCCACCCGCGCGGACGTCGTCGCCCAGGCGCTGGGCGTCATCGAAGCCCCCGACTTCGCCGCGCTGTTCGGCCCCGATGCTCTCGCCGAAGCGCCGATCGCCGCCGTCGTGGGCGATCAGGTCATTGCCGGCACCGTCGACCGCCTCTGCATCGGTCCCGATCGCATCCAGCTCGTCGATTTTAAGACCGGCCGCGTCGCCCCGCTCGACGTTGCCCAGGTTCCGCCCGCCCATGTCCGCCAGATGGCCGCTTATGTCGCCGCGCTGCGCGTCATCTTTCCCGGTCGCGCGATCGAGGCGGGGCTGCTCTACACCAGCGCGCCACGTCTCATCACGCTCCCGAACGATCTGCTGATGGCGCACAAGCCCGACTTTGCACCCGCGCAGGAGAATTTGCTGCTTCTGCCCGTTGAGACGAACGCACAACCGACCTAAATAGCGCTTCAAACAAGGAGTTTGACAATCATGGCTACCAAAGCCGTTACCGACGCCAGTTTCCAGAGCGACGTGATCGACGCTGGCACCCCCGTATTGGTCGATTTCTGGGCCGAATGGTGCGGTCCCTGCAAGATGATCGGCCCCGCTCTGGAAGAGATTTCGGATGAACTCTCCGACAAGCTCGTTATCGCGAAGGTCAATATCGACGAGAATCCCGACGCCCCAGGCAAGTACGGCGTGCGCGGCATCCCGACGATGATCCTCTTCAAGAATGGCGAAGCCGCCGCGACCAAGGTCGGCGCCGCGCCCAAGAGCGCACTCAAGGGCTGGATCGAAAGCGTTCTCTAATTAACGCTTTGATCTAACACGACAAAAAAGCCCCTTTTGCGCAAAAAGGGGCTTTTTTGTGCCTGTGTGTCAAAGATAAGGCATTGATAATGCTGAGAAATAGGAAATCGAAAAACGCGCAATTCCGCGAATTTTGTCTATTTCACTGTCATCTTTAGCCGAACAAGACCCCCGCCGCCGCATCCCACATTCGCTCCGAAGACGAGCCGAGCAGCCCGCGACCCGTATCCCCGACTCGATAGGGCGACCCGTCGATCCGGCAGCATTTCCCGCCCGCCTCATTGAGCAGCAGCGTCCCCGCCGCATGATCCCATGGCAGCGTCCGGGCAAAGACCGACACGTCATTCTGGCCCAGCACCAACCGGGGATATTGCTCGGCGGCGCAGCGCGGAATGTCCACCAGCGTGAAACGATCCTTCGACCGCCGCTCGATATCGGCGCGTTCCTCCGCCGTCATGTACAGGATCGAGAGCGCCGCGACCGGCAGCGACCCGCCGCTTTCCCGCGCCCGGATTCGCTCACCATCGATATAGGCGCCGCCACCCGCCACCGCATGACACAGCCGCCCCGTCATCGGGTCGAGGATCCACCCCGCCAGCGTCTCGCCATCGTCGGCCAGCGCCACCATGATGCCGAAGGGCGGATTGCCGCTCGCGAAATTGCCGGTCCCGTCGATCGGGTCGATGATCCAGTTGAGGCCATCACCTGCCCGATCCAGTATCGACGGATCGGCAGCGCAGGCTTCCTCGCCGATGATCCCCGCTTCGGGCAGCAGCCGCGCCAACCCGTCCGCCAGCGCGACCTCGCTTTCCTTGTCGGCGATGGTGACGAAGTCGTTCGCCGCCTTTTCGCGCACCTCGTCATTGGAGAGATTTCGGAAGCGCGGCATCACGATGTCGCGCCCGACCTGTCGCATCAACGCGACGACGCCTTCATGCGGAATGTCCATCATTAGCTACGATAGTCCGCGTTGATCGAGATATAGCCGTGCGTCAGATCGCAGGTCCAGATCGTCGCCCGACCCTCGCCAAGCCCCAAATCGACCGCGATAGCAATCTCCTGCCCCTTGAGGTGCGCGGCCACCGGCGCTTCGTCATAGCCCTCGACGGCCAGCCCGCCGCTCGCCACCTGCGTCGCGCCGAAGCGGATCGACAATTTGTCGCGGTCCGCCGGTTCGCCCGCCTTGCCGATCGCCATGACGATCCGGCCCCAGTTTGCGTCCTCGCCCGCAATCGCCGTCTTCACCAGCGGCGAGTTGGCGATCGACAGACCGATGCGATGCGCGCTCTCGTCGCTCTCCGCGCCCTCGACGTTGATCTCGATGAACTTGCTTGCCCCTTCGCCATCGCGCACCACCAGATGCGCGAGCTGGCGGCAGATGTCGGACAGCGCGGCGGCAAACGCATCCGCCCCCGCATCCTCCATCGACATGAGCGGCGCATTGCCCGCCTTGCCCGTCGCAAAGGCCAGCACCGTGTCGCTGGTCGAGGTGTCGCTGTCGACCGTGATGCAAGAGAAGGTCTTGCGGTTCGCCGCCGACAGCATCTCTTGCAGCAATTCGGGCGCGATTGCGGCGTCGGTAAAGATATAGCCAAGCATCGTCGCCATATCGGGCGCGATCATGCCCGAACCCTTGATGATGCCGACGAGGCTGATCTTGACGTCGCCCACCATCGCGCTCGCTACCGCGCCCTTGGCATAGGTGTCGGTCGTGCCGATCGTCGCCGCCGCCGCCTCCCAGTCGCAGGGTTCGGCATGGAACGCCGCCTCCAGTCCCGCCTCCGCCTTGTCGATAGGCAGCGGCACGCCGATCACCCCGGTCGAGGATACGAACACATCGGACGGCAGGCACTGGAGGTGATTGGCGACCTTCGCCGCAATCGCTTCGACCGCCGCCTTGCCGCGCTGCCCGGTAAAGGCGTTGGCGTTGCCCGCATTCACCACCAGCGCCCGCGCCGATCCCAGCGGAATGGCATCGCGGCACCATTCGACTTCGGGGGAGGGGCATTTGCTCTGCGTCGTCACGCCAGCGACCGCCGTCCCCTCCGCCAGTTCGGCATAGGTCAGGTCGCAGCGATCCCAATTCTTGTAGCGCGCCTTCGCCACGCGCAACGTCACGCCGTCGATCGGCGGCAGGGCAGGGAAGGCGGCGGGGGCGAGCGGCGATTTTTCCATGGGCAACGCCATAAGAGGGGCGGCCGATCATTTCCAGCCTTCGCCGGACCGTTGCGCGCAAAAGATGGGCGGGCTTGCACCGGGCGCGGCGTCATGGTCATTCATGACGATGCCCGAAACAGCGCCCCGCTATGCCTTCTACGCCAAGCGCTATGCCCGCTCGAAAGCCAGCATCCGCCTGCGCCTGCTGGAACCGGTCGCCGCGCTGCGGGCGGAGGAGTTGGATGTCAGTCGTTACCCCCGGTTCGGCAGCGCGAAGGGGCTGGATGCCGTCGTCATCTCCAAGGCGTTCGGACGCGGCGCGCAGCGCGTCATCGCGTCGGCCCGAAAAGCCGGATGCAGCCTCATCTTCGACATATGCGACAACCGCTTCGCCAATACGCCGAGGGCGTCGACCGAGCAATGCGCGCATATGTCCACGCTGCTGGGTCAGGCCGACATCGTCACCGTGCCGACCGACCGCATGGGCCAGTTGCTTGTCAGCCAGGCCCCCGCCATCGCAGACCGCATTCGCATCGTGCCGGACATGCTGGACGACATGTCCGCCGCGCCTTCCACCCTCGCTATCGCAGATCGAGTCCGCCTTCATCGCCTCAGACGTTTCCTCCAGCGGCACCCCGGCGCGCTTCACTGCGTCTGGTTCGGCAACAACATGCCCGGCATTTCCGGCGTCTGCCAGATGGGCGAAGCGATCGCGCAGCTTGCGATCTTTGCCGAGCGCCAACCGGTGACGCTGACGATCATCAGCAACAAGCCAGACCTCTATCGGCGAGCCTCAGCCGACTGGGGCATCCCGCATACATATATGCCATGGTCGCAGGCGAGCTTTCCGGCGGCGCTGCGCATGCACCGCGTCGCCATCGTCCCCGTGCCGCGCAACGATTATACCGCCGGCAAGTCGATCAACCGGCCTGCCACCGCCATCGTCGCGGGGCTGGGCGTGATCGCCGATGCCATCCCCGCCTATGAGGAGTTGCGTCCCTTCGTCGCGCTGGACGATTGGCAGGGCGGTCTCGAACGCTACGCTTTCCGTTGGGAAGCGGAACAGCCGCGCCTCGCCGCCGCCCGCGCGCATCTGGACGATTCTTACGGCCGGCGCCGTGTCGCCGAGCGCTGGGCCGAGATATTGCGCGAAGCCTCCGCCGCCAAAATTTGACGCCGCTTACGCCTCTTTGCGCGGCTGCTACCCCAAGCCGAATTGACCTTCTTGCGAGCCATCCCTATTTGCCGCACGATTATCACTCGGGTGCCCATCCGCGCGCCCACGAC
>CAJYHD010000825.1 GCA_913773715.1 uncultured Sphingobium sp. | reverse complement strand
CTAAGCTTTGGAGTGCCGACGAGCGTACGTCGCGATCCAGATGGCGCGGGCTTACTCCGGGTTACACCGGCAGCGATGCAGACATCTGAGCCGAACCACCATTTGGCTTAGACCGGCTGGTTATCCGCTCTCCATGGTCACATCCGCCTCGTCGTTCTGGTGGTTCGGTCGAGCGCACTCAGGAAGCACGCACGAAACTCCTCCACCACGGCGATCGTTTAACCAATCTAGCAATTCCGGAGCAGAGTCATGAACACCAGCTACGCGCGCGATCCTGAAGCGATTCGTCGCCTCACGCCCGAGCAATTCCGGGTTACGCAGGAGGATGGCACCGAACGGCCGTTCACGGGCGAGCACGTGAATGAGAAGCGCCAGGGCATTTACGTCGACATTGTCTCGGGCGAGCCACTGTTCGCGTCCTCGGACAAGTTCGAATCGAAGAGCGGCTGGCCGAGCTTCACCAAGCCGATCATGGCCGAGCATGTCGTTGAGCGCGAAGACAGCAGCCACGGCATGCGGCGCGTCGAAGTCCGCTCCAAGCATGGCGACAGCCACCTCGGTCATGTCTTCCCCGATGGGCCGCGCGACGCCGGCGGCATGCGCTATTGCATCAACTCCGCCTCGCTGCGCTTCGTGCCGCGCGAGGAGATGGAGGCGCAGGGCTATGGCGAGCTGCTGCACCTGTTCAGCGACAAGCAGCAGGCGGAGACGGCGTGATGGCGATGACCGAACGCGCCGTTCTGGCGGGCGGCTGTTTCTGGGGCATGCAGGACCTCATCCGCAAGCGGCCCGGCGTCCTGAAGACGCGGGTCGGCTATACGGGCGGTGATGTTCCCAACGCCACCTACCGCAACCATGCCGGCCATGCCGAAGCGATCGAGATCGAGTTCGATCCCGCCACGATCAGCTACCGTGAGCTGCTCGAGTTCTTCTTCCAGATTCACGATCCGACCACCAAGAACCGCCAGGGCAATGATGTTGGCGACTCCTACCGCTCGGCGATCTTCTACACGACCGATGCGCAACGCGCGGAGGCCGAGAACACCATCGCGGACGTGGAAGCGTCGGGAGTTTGGCCCGGCAAGGTGGTAACACAAGTGGAGCCCGCCCGCGATTTCTGGGAGGCGGAACCCGAACATCAGGATTATCTGGAGCGGATTCCGAACGGCTATACCTGTCACTTTCCCCGGCCCAATTGGCGACTCCCGCGTCGCGCCGAGGCGGCCGAATAAGGCAAGTTATGAAGGCGCCGGAGCTTCGGGTCCCGTTCTGGATCGACGGTGAGGGTCGCGCGCGGGCTGCCACGTTCACGGCTTTCCGACGCTCGCGAGATTGGTCGACGCGCTCGGCGCCGGACCGGCGCGCTTCGCCGTTATCCAGACCGTGTTCGAAGGAGAGGACGTAAACACACAAGACAAGCTGACATCGACCCAGGCGCGCTACCGGCTTCGTCTTCCGTTTGGCCACGATCCACGCGACGGCGATCAATCGCCCCTGATGCGCGATTATCGCACGGGCGGGACCCCGTGGTTCATCGTGATCGATCCACAAGGCGAACTTCGGTTCGGCGGCTTCGAGCTGGATGCGGAAAGCCTGCCACCTGCGATCCTCAACACCGCAGTCTAGCGCAGACCCGCTCCCGACATGTTCAACCAACCAGTGCGAGATAAAGCGCGAAGCCGATCGCACCGAGCAGGCCGGCGCATGGCGCCATCTTGTGTACCGCCTCGGGCGCGAGCGTCTCCAGCACCAGCGCGACAAGCGCACCCGCCGCAAAGGCTTGCAGCCAGGCGCGATGCGTTTCCTCACCGGTGTAGATCATCCAACCGACGGCCGCTGATAGGGCAGCTGCAAGTGCGGCGAACCCCCAGATGGTGAACACGTAACGCCGGCTGCGGCGCGCCTGAAGCATTCCGGACGCGCTCGTCAGCCCCTCGACCGCATTGGCCAGCGCAAAAGCGATCACCAAGGGCAGAGCAGTGAACAGGTCTTCACCCGCTTGCACGGCGAAGCCAAGCACCATCGACTCCGGGACGTTGTCCAGGATGGAGCCGATCGCGATGGCGAGGCCGCTGCCCGCCACTTCCTGTTCGCTCGGCTGCCGGACGCACTCGCCGCACCGTTTCCGCCGCTCCGCACCCCAACGCCGTAGCGCGAGATTGACCAGGCTGAAGGCCGCCGCGCCCAGGCAAAATCCCACTGCCGCCGCGATGGGCGAGGCATCCATCGCTGCCTTGTCGATCAACTCGAGACTTGCCGCGGCGAGGAGGAGCCCCGCGCCAACCGCCACCACCGACGCGATGCGGGAATGGGACAGGGGAACGAACACGGCAAAAGCCGCTCCCGCCAAGAGACCCATCCCGGACAGAAGTCCGATCAGCAAAGCTTGGATCAGTCCGGTATCCATCAGCGCGTCAGCTTATCACGGCCGCTTCGACCCTGCACAAGTCGTCGCGCAGGTGGGAAACAGGCCGCTGGCAACGTCGCTCAATGAGTTCTCGCGTCAGTGGCGGCTTAACCGCTTAGCGCGCAAGATGGCGCCGCCAGCGATCGTATGAGTCCGCGGCGATCCAGAGCGAGGCCGCGAGCAGGCCGACGTCCTTCAGCAGGAACTGACCCGGCGCAACACTGATCGCCGGAAAGCCTCCCGCGGTCGGCTCGAACACGCCGGGCGTCGAGGCCATGAAGCTCAGCGTCGTGACGAAGAGGCCGGCCGACAGCAGGCCGCCGATCACGCCGGCAACTGGCCGAACCAGGCCGCTCAGGATGAGCGCGCCGATGCTCAGTTCCAGCACCCCTAGGAAGGTCGAGAAGTCGCGGACGGACAACAGATCGTAGAACCAGGACAGCAGTGGACTGTTGCTGACAAGCGGCACCAATCCTTCGGCCTCGTAGCTGGTGAACTTCATTCCGCCGAACCACGCATAGACGATCGGAAGCGCGAGGTAGAGGCCGTAGCGGGTATACGCCTGCAGGGTCGTGGAAAGGATGCGGTCGGCAGACATTGCGTTCTCCGTGCGGTGACGCGGTCCGAAGCGGCTCGCGACTGGATCGGCACCTCAATCGCGCATGGGGCGAATCTTGTCGTCCGAAGAAAGTTGCAGTTCGTCTCGAAGGCGCGTCACTCCTGACGCTGGAGGGTACGTGCCGACGCGCCGTGATAGGTTGCGAACGCACGGGAGAATGCGGCGGGGCTCGAATAGCCAAGTTCGACCGCGACGCGCTTGAGCGGCTTGCCGTTCGCGAGCTGGTCGCGGGCGAGGCGCAATCGCCAGCCCTGAACATACTCGCCCGGCGTTTGTCCGAGTACCCTGCGGAAGGTGGCGGCGAACGAGCTGCGCGACATGGCGCTCGCGGCGGCCAGGCGCTCCAGCGAGAGGTCATCGCCAGGGCGCTCGTGGATCAGGGTCAGCGCGCGCGCGAGCGACGGGTGAGCGAGGCCCGCCAGCAGTCCGCCATAGCGTGCGCCTTCGTCGATCAAGCGGCGGAGGACATAGACGATCACCACTTCCGTCAGCCGGTCGAGCGCCGCCTGGTGCCCGCAGCCGGGCCGCGCCGCCTCGCTGAACAAGAGCGCCAACGCGCTGTGCAGCACATCCTCCTCGGCGATGGCGAGTGCCACGAAATCGGGCAGTCCCCGCTCCAGCGGATTGCCTGGGCCGCCGAAATCGACCGCGGCGCACACCAGATCCACGCCGGTCCCGTCGGCGCGCAGGTCGTGCGGGCGTCGCCCCGGGAAGAGCAGCACCGCCGGCCCTTCCACATCCTCGCGACGATGGCCCACGCTAAGGCGCAGCCGTCCGGCGCGCAGCAGGTGTATGTGGCCGGTCGGCTCAGTGTCCGTATCGCCAAAGTGCGCCACGCCGCACAGATTGCCGTTGTAGAACACGCGGGCAGACAAGCGCATGTGCGCAAACAAGCTTTCCAGCCGATCCGGTGCAGTCGCTTCCGGCTCACGGGCTGGCGGTGCGTGGACGGATTGCAAACTATCGGGGACCATAAGTGATTGGTCGTGTCGCATATGGGTCTTGTCAAGGCGAGCCACGGTGGTTCGCCCCGAAGGTTTCGGAGAGTCACATGCCCCGTATTCAACCGATCGACATCAAGCAGCCGTCCATTGAGGTCGCGCCGCAGCTCGCCGCCGTCAAGGCGAAGATGGGCAAGGTTCCAAACGTGATCGCCACGCTCGCCCAGTCGCCCGTGGCGCTGAGCGCTTACCTCGCCCTCTCGGAGGCGGTCGCGCCCAAGCGTCTGACCCGTCAGGAGCAGGAGCTGGTCGCACTCGCCGTCGCTGAGGCCAATTCGTGCGGCTACTGCCTGGCCGCCCACAGCATGATCGCCAAGAGCCTGGGCGTGAGTGCAGAAGCTGCAACGGCGGCACGCCGGGGCGGCGGCAGCGACGACCGCGCAAGCGCTCTGGCTGCGCTGGCGCTGGCGATCGTGAAGCACCGCGGCCTGGCACAGGACGCCGATCTGGCCGCCGCGCGGGCCGCCGGGCTGGACGACGAGACGATCCTCGAGGTGCTGGCGAACGTGGTGGTCAACCTGCTGACCAACTATGCCAATCACCTCGCTGGCACGGAGGTCGACTTCCCGGCTGCGCTGCCCCTCGCGGCCTGATCGCCTCCCCCCGTGACGCTCTTCCCCCGGGCGTCGCGGACCGGCGGCCCGTCGGACCCTCCCCGGTTCGGCGGGCCGCCCTCCCCGCAGGAGCTTGGAGCCATGACTCCACAGCTTGCGCGCGCCGCGCGCGCGAAACCCTGGCGCCTCGCCGCGCCGCTGCTCTGGGTGCTCGCCAACGTCATCCTGGCGACCGGCTTGCACCTCCGTCAGCTCGACCATCCGCCAAGCGGCCGGCCGTCGATCGTCGGCGGCGCCGCGGGCTGGGCGCGGGCGGCCGAGGTGCTGCGCTGCCCGCGCCCCGACCTTGTTTCCACGCCCATAACGCGCATTGTTACGGCGCACACGGCATCAGGAGGCGTCATGGACCGACTTCCGCCGCAGCATAGCGCCGTGGGCGCGCTCCGCTGGGCCCTGGTGATCATTTTCCTCCTGTTCGGCACCGCCAAGTTCGCGGCTTATGAAGCGGAGGGCGTGGCCCGGATCGCCGAGCGCTATTGGCTGTTCGGCTGGCTCTACCCGCTGGGCGGCGTGCGCTTCGCCAGCAACGTCATCGGCACGCTTGAGCTGGCGACCGCCGCGCTGCTGGCGGCCGGAGCCTGGAGCCGGCGCGCGGGCCTCGTCGGCGGGCTGATGGGCATGGCGACCTTCCTGGTGACGCTCAGCTTCATCCTCGGCATCCAGCCGTGGGAGGAGAGTTATGGCTTCCCCTTCATGGGCAGCACCATGCAGTTCCTCGTCAAGGATCTCGTCCTGCTCGCCGCCTGCTACGCGCTCGCGCTGGACGCCGCGCATGGCCTGCGAAAAGCGGGCGGCGGGCGGAACTCCCGCGGCTGAGCAACGCTTGTTTTTCGCGCGCCGCCGGCCCCGCACCCGGGCCAGGGACAGGCGCGCCGACATCCCATGACGATCCGGACCCGGCCCTGGCCGCGCGCGGCCGCAATCGAGTGAGACAAAGATGCCCGATATCGAAGTCGACATAGCCATCATCGGCGCCGGCACCGCCGGCATGCGCGCCTATCGCGAGGTGTCGCG
>CAJYHD010000824.1 GCA_913773715.1 uncultured Sphingobium sp. | reverse complement strand
CCGCCTTCAGGCTCCGTGCCCTTCAACAAGGATGTGGCGGACGCCAATCCCGGCACCTTCTATTCGGCGCTCGGCAATATCGATTTCCGGATCATGGACGGCAATCCCGCAGCGACCGCGATCCGCTTCCACGCGGCACAGCACAGCTATGTCAGCCACGTCGATTTCGACATCGGATCAGGCCTGGCCGGACTATATCACGTCGCCAACCAGGCCGAGGATCTGCATTTCCGGGGTGGCAGATATGGCATTCTTGCCGAAAAGCCCTCCCCCGCCTGGGGCTTCGCATTGGTCGACGCGACCTTTGAAGGGCAACGCGACGCAGCCATTCGCGAGCATGAGGCCGGGCTGACCATGCTCAACGTCGCCATCCGCAACACGCCCGTCGGCATAGAAATTGACGAGGGATATGGCGATTGGCTGTGGGGACAGGATGTACGCTTCGAAAATATCTCGAAGGCGGGCGTCGTCATCTCAAACGCCCGGAATGTCTACACGCAGGTCGGCTTCAAGAACGTGACCGCAGTGAGGACACCCGTCTTCGCCCGCTTCAGGGAAAGCGGCAAGGTGGTGAAGGGCGAAGGTCCGGCCTACAAGGTCGCATCCTTCACGCACGGATTGACGCTGCCCGCGATCGGCCAGATGGGTACGTATCAGACGCAAATCGACGCAGAGCGTCTTGCGACACGCCCATCGTCGATGCCGCCGGCTGTCCGCCCGGTACCGCCTGTCTCGCAATGGGTAAGCGTAAAGACCCTAGGCGCCAAGGGTGATAACAAGTCCGACGACACCGCCGTGATCCAGAACGCCATAGACAGCCACCGCGTCGTCTATTTGCCGGCCGGTTTCTATGTCGTCACGCAAACCTTGCGCCTCCGGCCCGACACCGTTCTCGTGGGGCTGCATCCCAGCCTCTCCCGCATCGTCTTGCCGGACGGCACGCCTGCGTGGCAGGGAGTGGGCGCACCCAAGGCGCTCGTCGAAAGCGCGAGCGGCGGAGACGCCATCATATCGGGCGTCGGCATCGATACCGGCGGGATCAACCCACGCGCCACCGGCCTGTTGTGGAAGGCGGGACCGAACTCGCTGGTGCAGGACATCAAATTCCAGAACGGCCATGGTACGAACCGCTTCGACGGCACCCGCGTCACCCCCTATAACAACAACGCGACGGCCGATCCTGATGCCGCCAAGCGATGGGACGGCCAATATCCCAGCCTTTGGGTGACCGATGGCGGGGGCGGCACGCTGATCAATATCTGGAGTCCGAGCACTTTCGCCAATCCCGGCATACTCATTTCCGATACCCAGACGCGCGGTCGGTTGATCCAGGCGTCGGTCGAACATCATGTCAGGACCGAATTCGGCCTCAATCGCGTATCGAACTGGGATCTTCTCGCGCCCCAGACCGAAGGCGAGGCAGGGGAGAGCGGTGACGCGGTCGCCTTGGAGATCCGCAACTCCAGCAACATCCTCGTCGCCAACTTTCATGGTTATCGCGTGACCCGCACGCGCAAACCCGCGCTCGCCGCCGTCACGCTGTACAATTCGCATGACATTCATTTTCGCAATGTCCATGTGAACGGCGAAAGCGGGTTGGGCACGTGCGACGAGAATGGTTGCGCAACCTTCCTTCGCCTCACCAAATTCCCGTTTGAAAACGCCATTCGCGATGTGACGCATGGGATCGACGTTCGCGAACGCGAATTTGCGGTGCTGGATGTGCCCCGACAGCCTGCTCCAGTCGCTGCCTCCACTTTCCAAGGCGTTAGAGTGGAGAAGCTGGCCGATGGCTTCTACGCGGCGGGCGGGGGCGCGGTGGATGCGACGGGCAGGCTCTACTTCATCGATCGCCATTTCCAGCGCATCTGGCGCTGGTCGGACGCTGGCAGACTGGAGATCGTGCAGGACGCAGCGCTTGATCCGGTAAACCTGACGATCGACGCGTCGGGCAATTTGCTCGTGCTGTCATCCCTTGGACGCAACGGCACCGTCTATAGCATCAAACCGGATAAATCCCCTGCGGACATGACGCTCATCGCGCCCTCGTCGGTTGTCGAGTCTTCCGCAAAGACGGTGTTGCCGGTGAACTGGTGGGTCAATGGGGAGTTCAAGGACCAGTTGGACCTGAAGACCTACAAGTTCACGACGCTCGCGGAGTTGTTCGCGCGCGATTTGGCGCAACCAAAGCAACAGGAATATCGTTCACCCGACGGCAGCGTGGCCTTGCCCGCATGGCGCGTCTTCGCTCAAGGCCCAAGCGATCATCGCGGTCTGCGATTCTCGCATTCGCTCGACAGCTATGGATGGATTCAGGGCAAGATCGGGGAGCGCGTCCTTGTCACCAACGCGTCCGAGAACCGCACCTACAGCGGCACCGTCGTTCGCGGGGGCGCCCTCATCGACCTCAAGCTTTTTGCCGAGCGGGGTGGGGAGGGGGTAGTTCAGGATAGCATGGGTCGTGTGTACGTCGCGAACGGGCAGATTTTCGTTTATGCCGAAGATGGGAAGGAACTCGGCCTGATCGATGTTCCAGAACGCCCGCTTCAACTTCTTTTCGGTGGTGCCGATGGCAACACGCTCTTCATCTTGACGCACCACGCGCTCTACGCTGCTGCGATCGAAACATGATCCTTTCCGACTCAATCACGCTACGTTCGCATCTTGCTCACGAGTGACATGAAGGTTTGATACCTGGCGCCGTCGACCGCATAGACGCCCAATCCCTCCTGCCACTCTTGCCATTCCCCCGACCCAACTCCGTACGTCTCATACAGGGAGCGTAAAAGCGTGGCTTTCGCACAACACCAAACGCATTACGCAAACGATTGCTAAAATCATATTGCAATCGTTTGCGTAGTGGGCGATGAGGCTCCCAAGCCGATAAGTTCGGCGCAGGGAGAGGGACATATGACAAAGACATTCCACACCATCTTGCTTACGTCCGCCGCGTTGATCGCATGCGATGCCGCCTATGCGCAGGATCAGATGACCGCCGCCGACGCACCGCAGGACGAAATCGTCGTCACCGCCGTCGCGCGCGGCCAGAACCGCCTTAACACCAGCGTCACCGTCAGTTCGCTCAATAGCGACGACATCGCCAAGGCCGCACCGCGCTCGGTCGCCGAAATCTTCCGTAACCTGCCCGGCATCCGATCGGAATCGTCGGGCGGCGAGGGCAACGCCAACATCTCGGTTCGTGGCCTGCCCGTCGCATCGGGCGGCGCGAAGTTCCTCCAGTTGCAGGAAGACGGCCTGCCGGTGCTGGAATTCGGCGACATCACCTTCGGCAACGCCGACATCTTCCTGCGCTCCGATTTCAACATCGGCCGGGTGGAATCGGTGCGCGGCGGCTCCGCCTCGACCTTCGCGTCGAACGCGCCGGGCGGCGTCATCAACCTCATCTCCAAGACCGGCGAGCAGGAAGGCGGCGCGATTCAGGCGACCGCAGGCATCGACTATCGCGACTATCGCATCGACTTCGACTATGGCGGGCGGATCAACGACACGCTGCGCTACCATGTCGGCGGCTTTTATCGTCAGGGCGAAGGGCCGCGCAAGGCGGGGTATGACGCGAACAAGGGCGGCCAGATCAAGGCCAACATCACCAAGGAATTTGCCGGCGGCTACATCCGACTCTACGGCAAATATCTCAATGACCGCGCGATCGGCTATCTGCCCAACCCCGTGCTGGTGCGCGGCAGCAATTCCAATCCCGATTACCAGGACCTGCCCGGTTTCAGCATCACTGGCGATACGCTTCATTCGCGCTATTTCCGCGACAATGTGACGCTGGACGGCAGCAACAACCTCACCAAGCGCGACATCCGCGATGGCCAGCATCCGCTCGTCTATGCGATCGGCCTCGAATCGCAGTTCAGTCTGGGCGACGGCTGGAACGTCACCGAACGCTTCCGCTATTCCGACATCTCGGGCGGCTTCACCTCGCCCTTCCCGTCGAACGTGGACACCGGCTCCGCGATCGCCACGGCACTGGGCGGCGCGGGATCGACGCTCACCTACGCCAACGGACCCAAGGCGGGGCAGGCGTTCGACGGGCGCAACTATCTTGCGCAGATCGTGCTGTTCGACGTCAAGCTCAACAGCCTCAACAACATCACCAACGACATCCGCGTCAGCCGCGACTTCGACACCGGCGTCGGCAAGCTGACCGCGACGGCGGGCTTCTATAAGTCGCGCCAGACGATCGACACCGACTGGCTCTGGACCTCGCACCTGCTGGAAGCGACCGGCGGCGGCAACGCGGCGCTGGTCGACCTGCGCAACGCGGCGGGCCAGCTTCAGACGCTGGGCGGCACCTACGGCTATGGCGCGACCTTCTTCGGCAATTGCTGCCGCCGCAGCTATGACGTCCACTACAATACCAACGCGCCCTTCGCATCCTTGAGCCTCGCCGCCGACGCGCTGACGCTCGACGGCAGCCT
>CAJYHD010000823.1 GCA_913773715.1 uncultured Sphingobium sp. | reverse complement strand
TGACGGGAAAGGGAACCTTTCGGCGTCATAGAAGTTAAAGGTCTTGCGGAAAATCACCCTGCCCTTCGGTTAACCGGATAAAGTCGGGAATCACGGTATATGATGTTTGATACGCGACGGTTCGAATAAACATGATTGCCTTAAATAAGCGAACCGGCGTAAAGAGTTGCGGCTGCGATCTGGGGTGGATCGCGGAGGGTCGCATGAAATAGGGAGCGCATGACAGCTTGACGGCGTCATGCATCCGGTCGGGCAACATTGCGGAAACAATGGTCAGACTGGACGAAAAAGGGCGTTTTTCGTGGCGACAGTGGAAAAGAACATCGTTCCGTTCGGAACTGGCGGACGGATTATCGAAGCAGCGCGTCGCAGTCTGGCGATAGCGACATCGGGTTTGCAGGCGCTGGAGCGGCGCTTTGAAAGCCGCGATTTTCCGGCGACCTTCCTGCGGTTGGTCACGACGATCATGAACGTGCGCGGCCGCGTGATCGTGACCGGCATGGGAAAGAGCGGTATTGTCGCGCGCAAGATTGTGGCGACGCTGACCTCCACCGGCACGCCCGCCATCTTCCTGCATCCCGCCGACGCGGGCCATGGCGACCTTGGCATGGTGACGCCGGACGATGTGGTGCTGATGCTGTCGCATTCGGGCGAATCGAGCGAACTCGGCTTCATCATCCAATATTGCAAGCGCTTTGGGGTGCCGCTCGCGGGCGTGACGGCGAAGCTGCAAAGCACGCTGGCACAGGCAGCCGATATCTGCGTCCTCATGCCCAACGTGCGCGAGGCTTGCCCCAACGAACTCGCTCCGACCACGTCGACCACGATCCAGATGGCATTCGGCGATGCGCTCGCCATCTCGCTTATGGAGATGCGGGGCTTCTCTGCGGAGGACTTTTACAAGTTCCACCCCAATGGCAGTCTTGGTACGCAACTGGTCAAGGTCAGTGAGTTGATGGCGAAGGGGGACGACATTCCACTCGTCCATGAAGCCGCTTCGCTGCTTGACGCGACGATCGAGATGACCCGCGCCCGTATGGGCGGTACGGCGATCGTCGATGCGGACGGCCATCTGCTCGGCGCGTTCACCGATGGCGACCTGCGCCGTGCCGTTACAGGCAAGCAGAGCCTGACCGAACCCGTGAGCCGCTTCATGACCGCAAAGCCGCGCTCGATCTCGCCGGATGAACTCGCCTCCGAAGCATTGCGCGTCATGAACGAAGCGAACATCACCTTGCTGTTCGTATGCGAAGACAGCACGTTGACCGGCGCACTTCATATGCATGACCTGCTGCACGCAAAGATCGCATAAGGCGCGCTACATTACCGATAGACCGAAGCTGAACGCGACGCTTGCAAGCGTCGCGCGATCGCGCCTGTCTGTCCTATTCGCTGGCTGGAATGCTACATCGGAAGCATTCTGAGCATACCGAAGGTATTTCGAATATTTCCAACATCGGTACGATAATGTCGCAGAATGCGAGAAACATGCGAAGTTAAGCGTCGCACTTCCATGCCGAGGGCGACGCTTTCCTTCCTCTCAATAGTCCTTCGAATATCGTAGGTTTGCCGAAGACCCGGCGTTTGTTCCGGTCCGTGACAACAGGCTCAACGCCTTGGACAAAGCAATTTCAAGCTGCGTAGCTGTGAAGCCGCGCGAGTCTGTGAGTACCTCTACATAAATATTATTGGAGATATGCTGCCCGACCGCCAGCGAGGTACCACGCCCGGTCTTTTCATCGCCGCTGACGATGCCGATGCGATCGATGCCCGTCGCGCCTTGCAGCTTGCCCATCGGGTTCAACCCACCGCTGCCGCCACGCAGTCCGTTGAGCGCCGCCGCCAGTTGTACCGCCTGTATCGGCGACAGATTGGCGACGTTCGACCCGAACAGGATGCGCGACAGGATTTCATCCTGCGGCAGGGTCGGGGTCGAAATGAATGTGATGTCGGGCTGCTGCGCCGATCCCGCGACCTGGATGCCGGCCGTCACTGCATCGATCTGTGTTTCTGCCCGGATCGCCAGCGTCGGATTCAGCATCGGCCCGTTGAAGGTGATGACGCCCTGTTCCAATTCGAACTGATGGCCTGAGAAGCTGTAGCGACCGCGAAGGACTTCCAAACGGCCAGTGACGCGCGGATTGGCAGTAGTACCGCCCACCCGCATGTCCGTCTTCCATTCGGAATCGAGGCCCATGCCCGTCACGTAAATCTCATTGTCCGCCCGCACGCGAATATCAAGCTTCCACGGATTGGGCTGTGCCGCTGCCTTGCGATCGGCGATGCGCTGCGCCAGCGGATCTGCTCCGCCTGGACCCTTGCGCCGGACGCCGGTCAGTTCACGGATTTCCGTGCCACCCTGCCATGCTACGCGATAGCGCGTCTCGGGCAGGCGCAGGTCACCCTTGATCAAGCCACCATTGACGGCGCTGTTGGTGACGTTGATCGTCCCGCTAACGACGCTGGTGATCGCCTCGCTCCGCGCCAGCCTTGCCCGATCTAGCGTGACGGCAATGTCCATCGGGAAGCCGCTGTCCGCCGCCAGCCCGACATTGCCGCGCGCCTGAACGGTGCCGTCACCAGCCCGCCCCGAGAAATCGCGGATTTCCAGATGATCGTTGGTGAAGCGCCCGTCGAGCCGCATTTGCGTCACCCGTGTCCCGAACGTCTCATTCTCGTAGGTGAGTGCATTGGCGCGGGCGATGCCGTTGACGCGGGGATTGGAGAGCCGCCCACTAAAGTCCGCCGCCAACGCCAGCCCGCCCGACAATCGTTGATCGGCCAGCCCCGCGAAGGAAAAGAGCACGTCCGCCGGACCGGCATATCGAATGCCGCCGCCCAATGGCGCGTTCTGCAACTGCTCGGCCCAGCCCGCGCCCGCACCCGGAGGCGCAAGCGTGGCTACGAACCGCCCCAGCGTCGCATTACCCCGCCGGATCAGGCCACGTAGGTCGCCGCCCGCGCTCGACAGCTTGCCTTCCATGCTCATCGACACCGGGTCGGACACGGCCGTCAGGCTCGATCGACGGAAGTCACTGATCGCAAGGCGCGTCGTCGCCGTGGGGAAGGTGCTGCCCGTCTGCGTGTAATCGAGCGAACCCGTCGCCCTGCCGCCGATCCCCAGGCCGGGCGACACGACGTTCGCTATCGCTAGGTCGAAGTCCTTGAACCGCGCCTGCATCGCCGTCGTCCCGCCGAAGCGTCCGGCAAGATCGACCCGGCCCTGCGGCAGCACTAAAGTCGCCGGCTCCAGCCGGTATCCACCATCTTCGTCGCGAATAATCGCCGGCTTGGCAAGACGGAAGTCGACATTGCTCGCCCGACCCTGCAACGCGACGGCATAAAGATTGGGGCGCAGGGCTGCGCTGGCCGCAATCGAGAAGGGAACGCCGCTCGATCCGTCGGCGACCAACTGCGCACGCCCCCTGCCGCCCTGATAATCGAGCTTGGCCCGCGCCTTGCGCACGACATATTCGCCGTAGGCGGCGTTGGCGATCTGTGCGTCCGCCTTGATCTGCGGCTGATCGGTCAGCAGCATGTCGGCGGTCACGATCGCGCGACCGATCACGATGTCGGCCTCGCCCGGGAGTTGCGCGTTACTGGCGGTCGCATTGACGTTGACGCCCTGCACCTTGCCGACCGCCGCCAGTCGCACCGCACCGTTGATGCCCGATCCGTTGAGCGCCAGTTGCCCCGTGAACGGTCCGGCCGCGCTCTGCTGGATGCGCCCGTTCATGTCGATGCCGGCGAAACGCGCCTTGGTCACATCGATCGTCAGCGGCCCTTGCGCCGTGCGGATCAGCACATTGGCGAAGAAAGGACCATAAGGCGACCCACCCGTCGCCTCCAATCGATAGCCCGCCGCCTCGCCGTTCAGCTTGGCGACCACATCGGTCAATTGCACCCCGACATTGGGCCGCGCCGCGCGCAGCACTGCCTGCGGCTTTGCTACCGTGCCGCGCACAGTCAGGGCAAGCGGACCATATTGCTTTGATGAAGCGCTGGCGTCGAACGCGATTTGCCCGTTCGTGTCGTAACTGCCCGACCCGGAATGGATCGTGAAATTGGGCGCGGCGCCCTTCAATCCCGCCAGCGTGAACTTGCCTTCCGGCGTCATGCCGATCCGTCCGCTCGCGACCGCATTGCCGCCCAGGAAGTCGCGCACCGACGCATTTTCCCACCGCGCCGTCCGCACGCCGAAGCGGCCTGAAAGGCCGAACCCGCCCTTGGGTCCGGGCACCAGTTCGACATCGGTATTCAAGTTGACGATGCCGACACCGTCAATCTTGTAATCGTTGACCCGGCCCTTCAGCGCCCCGCGATACAGCGCGTTCTGAACGTCGGCGAGGACGATCGCCGTCGCATCCACCCGGTCGCTGTTGATCTTGAGATTGTCGCTGATGAGCTTGCCGCCCGCATAGGCGAAATCACCTTTGAGGCGCAGGTTCTGGAGCAGGCCGCCCGCCGCCGCATTGAGACCCGTCACCCGGCTCGCCGTCGCGTTGACGGGCATGCGGATGCGATCGGCGTCGATCACCGCGCGCCCCGTAGCCTTGAGATTCTCGATCCCTGTGGCGTCGAACGCCAGCATTTTGGCGCTGATGTCGTAATCTATGAACGGCGTTGCCATCGGCCCGTCGAGAATGACCGAGGCCCGCACGTCGCGGCCCTTGACCTTGTCCATGATCGCACCCGGCGTTAGCAACGCAGCGTTGATCTTGAGCGCGCTGAACTGGCTTTTGCCCAGATCGATCAGTCCCTGCGCATCGGCAGACAGGGCAGGGGAACGCAGCGTCCCCTTGAGGTTCACGCGCCGCTCATTGAGGCCCGCGAACAGATCGACGTTTAGCTGTGGCGCGGTCAACCGATCGACCGTTCCCGCAAAGACCAGCCCCGGCCGAACAGGACCCTTGGCCGTAAATTTTCCGTCGCGCGCCGCCAGCGCAATATTCGCCAGTTCGCCCTTCGGCGAACGCGCAATCAGTCGCCCGTTCCACGCCTGCCAGCTGCCGCGCCCATCCAGCGTCGCGGTCATCCCGTCGGTCAGGCCAGACATCGCCGCGATCACGCCACCCTTGGGCGCGGTCAGCGTTCCGCTCATCGCCAGCTTGTTCTGCGCGGGTACGGCGTCGAGCTTCGCCTGCAAGCGGTCGCCGCTGTCGACGATTGCGTCGGCCGACAGCTGCGCCAGGCCATCGGCGATGTGCGTCACGCCGTCGATCGCGATCTCGCGCTTCTGTCCGATGACGGGCTTCGCCAGCACGAACTTGCCGATCTTCAGCCGATCGACGTCGATGTCGAGGTCGGGCAAGATCGGCGCATTGGGATCGGTCGGCGTCTGGTTGAACTGCGGGCTGCGCGCCAGCACGACGAGCGGCGTTTCCAGCAGGCTGACCGAAATATGCTTGTTGATGTAGCGGAAGGGCTTCCACACGACATGGACACGCGGCGACACCGCGAACACGCCCTTGGGATCGCGCAGGATCAGGTCGTGGATGACCATGTCGCTATAGATCGATCCTTCGATCCGTCCGACCTCGATCCCCATGCCCGATTCAAGCTTCAGCCCGGCAATCTGCTTGATGACGAAGCGTTTGCCGGGCGACGTGTTGATGAAGAGGAGCAGGCCTGCGACCAGCACGACGATCGCGGCGATCAGGCCTGCGACGCCGATCGCGATCTTCTGCCACAGCGGGCGGCCTTCGCGGATCACGACGGTGTCGGCGGGGGGAGGGGTGTCGTCCTGCGCCATCAGAATGCCTGCCCGATACCGATATAGACGGCGAATTTGGATTCGCCGGGCTGCCGGTCGATCGGCATTGCGATGTCTGCGCGGAACGGCCCGAAATTGGTATAGAAGCGCCCGCCGATGCCGACGCCGTAGCGCATGTCGCTGAACTT
Organism: uncultured Sphingobium sp.; assembly: GCA_913773715.1. The sequence continues at coordinate 3,691 of CAJYHD010000823.1, read as the reverse complement.
CGGGATCTGGCTGTTATAGACCTGCCCCGCATCGACGAAGGCGACCACGCCGTAATTGCCGAAGCGATAACGGCCCTCGACCGCGAATTCGTTGACGGATCGCCCGCCGATCGGATCGTTCTTGATGTCTTTCGGCCCCAGTTCCTGATAGCCATAGCCGCGCACCGACCCGCCGCCGCCGGCATAAATCCGCCGCGACGGCGCGACATCGTCCAGCGAGACACCGTTGATCGTGCCGAGCCGCGTCCTCGCCGCGATCACCAGCCCGTCCGAGATCGGATAATAGCCCGACAGGTCGAACGTGCTGCGCACATAGGGCGACACATTGCCCTGCAACGATGCTTCAGGCGATACGCGCAGATTGGCGCGGAAGCCCTTGGTCGGATTGAGCAGGTCGTTCGACCGGTCATATCCGACCTGCACCGGCAGCGCGCCGATGAAGTAGGTGCGGCGCTTCTGTTCGGCGGTCAGCGGATCGATCGTCGTCTGCTCGTTAGACAGCAGAATTTCCGCTCCATAGCTATAGGTCCAGCGCTTCTGGAAGATCGGTGTCGATTGCCGCGCCCAGCTGATGTTGAGGCCCGCCGTGAAGGCTTCGTAGGCGTTGTAATTCTGGTGGTTGAGCAGCGCACCGGCCTGGAATGTCTTGTCGCGCTTGCCCGCATTCTGGCGGCGGAAGGTGCCTGACACCCCCTGTTCCTGCGTGCCCGCGACCACGCCCGCGATCAGCGCGCCTTCTGGCGGGAAAAGGTTGCGGTGCGTCCACGTTCCTTCCGCGCGGAAGCCTTGCCCCGTGCCGTAACCCAGTTCGCCAGCCAGCGTGCGCGGCGGCCCTGCTTCCTGCTCGACATTCAGGTCGACATATTCGGTGCCGTCGGGCGCTGCCTCGCCCGTCCTCACCGGATCGACCGCGACGCTTGAGAACAGGCCGGTCGCCACCAGTGCCTTGCGCAGATCGTCGACCTTGCGGCTGTCGTAGATCTGGCCCGGCTTGTAGCGACGGATGACCTCCATATGATCCGCACCGAACGCCTGCTTCTCGCCGGTCGTTGTGATCTTGCGGAAAGTCCCCCGCGGACCGACCTCGACCGGCAGCGTATAGTCGCCGGTGATCGTAGCGGAATCGAGCAGGATGTCGCGCTGCCCCACCTTGGCGAAGGGATAGCCATTTTCCGGCAGCTTCAGCGCCACATTGGCCTCGGCCCCTTCGATCAGGGTCGCGACGATATAATCTCCGGTCTTGAGTGGCAGGCTGTCGCGCACCAGCGTCGGCGGCACGGTCGGCCCAGCATTGATGACGATCGCGCCGATCTTGTAACGCTTGCCCGGCGTGACGGAGACGATCGCCTTCAGGGTTCCGTCGCCCGCCTGATCCAGACTCGCAAGCGCCGTCGCGTCATAATAGCCCTCCGAATGGAGCAGCCGCACCGCAAGCTTTTCATCCTCCTGCGCGCGTGCCTGCACCATCGCCGCCGTCTCGGCCTTGCCCTTGCCGTCGATTAGCGCGGACTGGTCCTTGAACTCATCCTCGAGTCCCGTCTTGCCAAAGCCTTCGATGCTGGTCGCATAGCGCACATCGGGCAGCTTCGCGTTGGGATCGGCCTCTTCCGCGACATTGGCCGGCACCGTCACGCTGTCGAGCGGAGGCAGCGGTTGCGCCAGTTCGCGCTCCTCCGCCGGATCGGTCGCAGGCGGCAGCTGTGTCGGTTGCGCGGCCTGCTGGGGCATCTGCCGATCGATGAAGCTGTCGATCGAGGGCAGGGGGGTGTTGGGATCGTTCCCCGTCACCTTGGGAATGCGGGCTTCGAACTGATCGTCGGGCAGTATCGGATCTTCGGCCTCCTCGGCCTGAGACGATGCGGCGGGTGGCGTCGTTTGCGCCATCAGAGGCAGAGGCGATACCGCGCATAGAAGCAGGCCCAGCATGTGCCGAACATGATGCGCCCCTTGTCGTGTCATAAAATCAGCACAGCCCCTTTTACGCCGTGCAGCAATTTTCCGCCCGACAAGGGAGATTACGCGCAACGCGTTGCAACGGTTCCGTTAACGATATGATTCCGCCTGCTTCCCATGGGGTGCGGCACGGTCTAGAGCATCGTTCATGACTTTCGCGCTTAATATCTCGCGCTCCATCTCCGGGCAGCCCTGGCGCTGGCGCGGCGGCGGGGCGGACGCTCGTGACGCTTCCTATCTGCCCGACGATCTGGTGACGCAACTTCTCCTCGCACGCGGCTGCCCGCGCGAAGGGGTGGAGGCACACCGCAATCCCACCATCCGCCAGTTCATGCCCGACCCAAGCCTCTTCCGCGACATGGATGCGGCGGCGGACCGGCTTGCCGATGCGGTGCAGGCTGGGGAGGATGTCCGCATCTTCGGCGATTACGACGTCGATGGCGCGACCAGCGCTGCTCTGTTGATCCGCCTGCTGCGCGACCTCGGCCTCGACGCCAAGCCCTATATCCCCGATCGGCTGATGGAGGGCTATGGTCCATCGGGCGAAGCGCTCGTCCGGCTGGCGGGCGACGGGGCGACGTTGATCGTCACCGTCGATTGCGGCGCGCAGGCGTTCGAGGCGCTCGCCATGGCACGCCAGACGGGCGTCGATGTCGTCGTTGTCGATCATCACAAATGCGCGACGCAGCTTCCGCAAGCCTTCGCGCTGGTGAACCCCAACCGGCTCGATGAGAATGACGAGGCGGCGCTGCACGGCCATCTCGCCGCGGTCGGCGTCGCTTTCCTGCTCGGCGCGGCGCTGATCCGCACGCTACGCAAACGCGGCTGGTTCGCCACCCGGCCCGAGCCTGCGCTGATGGACCTGCTCGACATCGTCGCGCTTGGCACCGTGGCCGATGTCGCGCAGTTGAAGGGCCTCAACCGCGCCTTTGTCGCGCAGGGCCTCAAGGTCATGGCGAAGCGCCGCAACATCGGCCTTGCCGCTTTGATCGACGCCAGCCGCCTGACCCGCGCCCCGCTCTGCCACGATCTGGGCTTCGCACTTGGCCCGCGCATCAATGCGGGCGGTCGCGTGGGGCAGGCCGATCTCGGCGTCCGCCTCCTCACCACGCAGGACCCCGCCGAAGCCGCGCGCATCGCCGAGCAGCTCAACCACTATAACGAAGAACGCCGCGCCATCGAATCGACGGTGCAGGAGCAGGCGGAGTCATTGCTCGCCGCACAGGGCAATCGCGCTGTCGCCGTCATATCGGGCATCGGTTGGCATCCCGGCGTCATCGGCATCGTTGCCGGACGCATCAAGGAGAAGGCAGGCCGCCCCGCCATCGTCATCGCGCTTGATGAGGCGGGCATCGGCAAGGGGTCGGGACGCTCCATCTCCGGCGTGGATCTCGGCGCAGCCGTCCTCGCCGCAAAGGACAGCGGCTTGCTCGTCGCGGGCGGTGGCCATGCGATGGCGGCGGGCCTGACCGTCGCCGCCGACCGGCTCGACGATCTGGCAGACTTCCTTGATGAACGCCTGTCCCTCCATGTCGCCAGGGCGCGGGACGATCGTGCGCTCCTGATCGATGCCGTGTTGGCACCGACCGGCGTCAATCCTGATTTCGTCGCTGCGATCGAGCAGGGCGGCCCCTATGGTGCGGGTTGGCCCGCCCCGCTGATCGCCGCTGGCCCCATGCGCGTCATCAAGGCCGATGTCGTCGGCAACGGCCATCTGCGCGCCATCATGGCGGGGGAG
>CAJYHD010000822.1 GCA_913773715.1 uncultured Sphingobium sp. | reverse complement strand
CGGGTATTCGTAGGTCCAGTCGAAGATGAGCGGCGCGACCAGCGCGCAGAACAGCCCGCCCAGCATGCCGCCCACCGACATGATGAGGTAGAAGCGGGTGAGATGCGCGGGCGCGGGCCGCTGATCGTAGAGCCGCGTGTGCAGCGCGACGGCTGTGAAGAACAGCACCGCCAGCACGCCCGCCGCGATGAAGACGGGGAAGCTCGCGCCCTTGGCGAAGGCGATGCAGGCTCCGATCAGCAGGATCAGCGGTGCGATCCGGGTGCAGAGGTCGGCCATGCCGCGCCCTTGCGCGAAGGCGACGGAGAAGCTTAGCAGGTACAGGCCGAGCGGCAGCACCCAGAGCAGCGGCATGGCGACGATGTCGGTCGTGAGATAGAGGCTGGTTGCCAGCATAAGGCCCGATGGCACCGCCGCCAGTGCTGCCCACCGCGCCATCTGCGGCCAGTCTGGCGCTGCGTCTGTCGGTGGGGCGTGCGCTGTTGCAAGCGCTGCGTCGCGGGACGGCAGCGACCGGGCGATGACCAGAACGAGCAGGAACAGCAGCCCATAGCCGATCGACCAGAGCCAGCTCTGAGCGTGGAGCGGCATCAGCGGCTCGACCAGCAGCGGATAGGCGATCAGACCGGCAAAGCTGCCGAGGTTCGATGCGGCATAGAGCGGATAGGGATCGCCTGCATCGAGATGGGCGAACCAGTTCTGCATCAGCGGCGCCTGCGCCGCGACCATGAAAAACAGCGGGCCGATCGATGCGCCGAGCAGCCAGAGGACCCAGAGGGCTGGTTCGATCGAGGCGGGCGGCTCCCATGCGGCGAGGCCGATGGGCAGAAACAGGGCGGCGGCGGCGAACAGGATGAGGTGGATCAGCGCCTGCCGCTTCACGGGAAGGCGCGAGAGCGCGTGTGCATAGGCATAGCCGCCGAGCAGCAGCGCCTGATAGACGAGCATCGCCGAGTTCCACACTGACGGCGACCCGCCAAGGCGCGGCAATGCCATTCGAGCGATCATCGGCTGGACGAGAAAGAGCAGGAATGAACCCGCGCAGATTGTCAGGACGAAACGCGCGCGGGTAGGGATCATGCGACTACCCCCTTGTTCGTCACCCCGGACTTGATCCGGGGTCCCGCTGCTTTTTTCACGCGAGAAAAGCGGGACCCCGGCTCAAGGCCGGGGTGACGAGGGAATGTTTCAGGCATTCAGTAACTTGGCCGCATCCACGGCATGATAGGTCAGCACGCCTGAACAGCCCGCGCGCTTGAACGCCATCAATGTTTCGAGGATTAGCGCGTCGCGATCGCCTGCGCCCGCTGCTGCGGCATGTTCGATCATCGCATATTCGCCAGACACCTGATAGGCGAAGACCGGCACGGAAAAGCGGTCGCGGACGCGGGCGACGATGTCGAGATAGGGCAGGCCCGGCTTCACCATCACGCTGTCGGCGCCTTCGGCGAGGTCGAGTGCGACTTCGCGCAATGCTTCCTCGCTGTTGGCCGGGTCCATCTGGTAATTCTTCTTGTCGCCCTTCAGCAGGCCGCGCGATCCCACCGCATCGCGGAACGGGCCGTAGAAGGCGCTCGCATATTTGGCGGCATAGGCCATGATCTGGACATTGGCGTGGCCTTCCTGTTCCAGCGCCTCGCGGATCGCGCCGACGCGGCCATCCATCATGTCGCTGGGCGCGATGATGTCCGCGCCCGCCGCCGCCTGGTTAAGCGACTGGCCGATGAGTTGATCGACAGTGGCGTCATTGACGACATACCCGTTAGGATCGAGCAGCCCATCCTGCCCATGGACAGTGTAGGGGTCGAGCGCGACATCGGTCAGCACGCCGATATCGGGCACCGCATCCTTGATCGCGCGGATGGCGCGGCACATGAGATTGTCGGGATTGAGCGCTTCGGCGCCGTCGTCGCTACGGCGGTCGGGCTGCGTATTGGGGAAGAGCGCGAGGCAGGAGATGCCGAGGTCGCGGGCTTCGCGCGCGCGGGCGACGATGAGATCGACAGACCAGCGCGAGACGCCCGGCAGCGCGCCGATGGGTTCCTCCTTCCCCTCGCCTTCGGTCACGAACAGGGGCCAGATGAAGTCGCTGGGCGACAGGCGATTTTCGGCGTGCATCGCGCGGCTCCAGGCCGTGGCGCGGGTGCGGCGCAGGCGGAGCGCCGGATAGGGGGCATAGGTCATGGGGCAAGCTGTAGGCGGCGGGGAGCGGTCGGGCAAGGTGGGCGGTGCCTTCCTCATACTCCGTCACCCCAGCGGAGGCTGGGGCCTCTGGAGAGGTGGCGCTAGGTTGCCTGAGATTCCAGCCTTCGCCGGGATGACGGTGAAGTAGAGGAGCGGGATTGCCCCACCCCTGTCACCTCGGACTTGATCCGGGGTCCCGCTGCCGTTGCGAACAAGCGGACCCCGGCTCTACGGCCGGGGTGACGAGCTAGGTTTTATTCCCTAAATGGCGCCCATGCTCTCCATCCATCACGTCGCAATCATCTGCTCCGACTATGAACGCTCGCGCGCTTTCTTTCGCGACATTCTCGGCTTTCGCGTGATCCGGGAAGTGTATCGGGAGGCGCGGGAGTCGTGGAAGTGCGATATGGAAGTGGGCGGCGCGCAGATCGAG
>CAJYHD010000821.1 GCA_913773715.1 uncultured Sphingobium sp. | reverse complement strand
CATCGTCATCGCTTAGTGCGAGGACGACGCGGATGACCTGGGCAACCTCGTTGAACACGTCCGGACTGAGCTCATTGAGCCATGTGCCAGGATAGGGGATGGTTGCCGTTGGCCGGAACAGGGTCTGGACCCGACCATAATCTCCTTTCGCCCGTTCCGACTTGTCCGGATCGAAAAATCGGCGCGGACCGTAGCCGAGCACGAGTGCGTCGGGCGTGTCGCGACCGACGATTCTCGTCGCGTCCGCATCGAGCCTGAAGCGCGCGTTCCTGGCATCGAAACGAAACGCGACATCTACTTCCGCATCGGCGGGGGCGAGCTGGTCCCAACGGCTGCCGTCATGGTTGGTGAGCAGGTCAGTCGGGTCCAGGCGTAGCCGCCTCGCCTGCGGTCCACCTAGTAACGCGAGCGCAAGCGCCTGCAAAATGCTCGACTTGCCCACGGCGTTCTCGCCCAAGAGCATCAGGCACGGTGCTGTCTTGGATTCCCGGCGCACCGGGATTGCGAGGTGTAGCTCCTCGACGCCCTTGAAATTGCGAATGTGGATAGACGATATCCCGCCGCTCCGGTTGGGCGCTGGCCGGCGCACCACATTCCGGTGGCGTTGAACGGGGAGCAGCGAGAGCCTGCCGTCCCACTTCTGCCTGGTCTGGTCTTCCTCGACCAATTCTCCCATCCGTCGGCGGAGCCTTTCGAGGTCAGCATCGCTCAGCAGAGGCAGAATGCGCTCGAGCTGTAAGGGGCGAGATGTGATCGGGCCTGTGAAGCGCTGCCCCGCAAGCACCATCCCCTCCAGAAGGCGATGGAGGATGCTGAGCCGCGCGCCCGCAAACGGTAGTTCCGGCTTGAACAGATGCCGGACGGACGGGCGGTAGCTGTGGACAACAGCCTTTAGCTCGCTGAGCATTGTCCTCAGCGCTTCGAACCTCTTCTCGATGAGACGCGCTCGATTGAGGTTGATGACGCCAACCGTTACCTGCCCGCGCGCGGTGAGCGGTTCGCACCAGCCGTCAGCGAAGAACTCCATGTCGCCTTCGGGATGGTCTCGGTAGGGATCCAGGAGCATCGGCTCCTCGAGCCGTCGGACTTCCGGAAGGACCGCGATATACGGCGCCCGATCGCCAAAGACCGGAAACATCGTGCCCTTCTCGCTCGCGCACTCCCGGCACACGAGGATCAGGTTCTCCGTCTCGTAGGCCAACCACGCGTAGAAGTCGCGATCGACGCCATCCTCCAGATTGCGTGCGTCGCGTAAGGGGCGGAAGTGGTCGACGAATTCATCGCCTGTTGGCGCTGACTCGCAGAACACGCACTTGCCGTAGCTGCGCCGCGTCACCGGCTCCCGCACGCTCGCCGCGTAGAAATAGCTTTCGTCGATGGGTGCTCGGCGTTCCGCCCGATCCTCGGGAGAACGTCGCAGATATTCAAACAGACTGCGCCGGATCTCTAACAATCGGGGATCCCCCGATAGGCTGGGACCAACGTAGCTTCCCAGGCGCATCATATCGCGTTCGCCAGAATCTCATTAGCCATAGCGGTGGTCCTCCTAGTCTGATTGCAGGCATAAACAAGATCAAGCCGCAGCGGCTTCTACCTCGCAGCCGATCCAGATCGGAGCAATAACTCAATTCTGCATGATGGCCCCTCATAAGCATATCATCGGCTAACCTTCGCCGATGCAAGCCATTTCCAAGGGTCGGCCATCGTCAACATGTACCCGAATAACGCTCCGCATCGAAACAGCGGCCAGGTCGGTAGAGATGTTTCTTTTACTTGCAATCAACGGGTCACGGGCGGTTGCCCAAGCACTGATCATGCACTGTGATTGTAGCGCCCAATGATCTGCTAGCCACCGCCCTTCCATGCCTATCTTCCCTCTAACAGATCGGGCGTGCATCCTGACCACCGATGGCGATGACGGACGCGGTGACAGAAGCGATCGGGCGCGCCAGAGCATGGGTGATCGCCGGCGGCCGCCGACCGGCGCCGGTGGCACCGTCATGGCTGATGAGGCTGAGCTTGTCGGCTTCGGTAAGGGCCTCCCACCATTTGGGAGAGATGTAACTGTTCGCAAGATATTCAAGCGCGAGCCGAGTGGCTGCCGCCGCCTTGATCCAATCGTCCAGTGCGTCAAAGGATCGCACGAAACGCGCAGCGGGGCCATCGTCGGCGCCGATCCAGCCAAAGACAATGATCGATTGCCCGGCAAAGGAGGTAACGTTGAGGGTGACTGCCTCGAAGGGCTTCTTCCCATAGGGGATACGCTGGAGGGGGATACCCATGAGATCATTGTCAGGCAGAAAGGCGCCGCTGCATGCAATGGGAAGCAGCCCATCGAAGCGGGTCCATGAGTAAGCGAAACCGACGAAATCCTGGGTTTCGAGCCTCGCTTGATAAGCCTCCTTTCGCGAACGCGTCGCCGCCTCGGCCTGCTGAGCGGAGCGCCTGAGATTATGCGCTAAGTTTTGCAACTTCTCTTGATTCTTAACCGGTACGCCTTCGTCGTATCGAAAGAAGCAATCCGAGATGGCAAGTAGCGCCTGCTTATAATGCGCTTCTAAACAGATTGCCCGATAGGAAAAGAGCAGCGCTTCTGCCGGGCCGATGGTGCAATCTTTGCCTTCAATGGGCAGGAAGATCTCGCGGTCATGTTTCGCGCAGAAGCCGGGGAAGATCGAGGCCCGCCCGATGCCTTTAAGATCCGGCACAAGCTCGCCAGGTTTCCTTTTGGGATTGAGCCGCGTAGTGCTTAGGAAATAGACATGCGCATCTCGCGCGATCGCTTTAAGGCCGCCGTTCTCCTGTAT
>CAJYHD010000820.1 GCA_913773715.1 uncultured Sphingobium sp. | reverse complement strand
CGCACTCGTTCGTGCAAGCCATCGACGCGACCACCGGCAAAACCAAGTGGAGCTGGCATGAGCAAGCGCAGATCAAGGGCAACAACTACCTCGTCTGCCGCGGAGTAAGTTATTTCGAAGCGCCGGCCGGCACGCCATGCCCGCGCCGCATCTTCGCGCCGACCTTCGATGCGCGGCTGGTAGCCTTGGACGCCGACACGGGTCGGCCTTGTCCCAGCTTCGCCAACAATGGTGCGATCGACTTGCGCGACAATATGGGCGTATCGACCCCTTCGGATCAGATCGCCACGACGCCGCCGATCGTGGTCAACAATCGCCTGATCGTCGGCGAGCGGATCATCGACAACGTCAATCGCAACATTCCCAGCGGCGTCGTAAGGGCTTACGATCCGGTGTCCGGAAGTCCGGTATGGGCTTGGGACGTGGGCCGCTCGCCTGACGCGATCAAGCCGCTGCCCGCCGGGCAGATCTATACGCGCGGCACACCCAACGTTTGGGGTGCAATCACGGCGGATGCGGCGAACGGGATCGTCTATCTGGGGACGGGCAATGCCTCTCCCGACTACTGGATCGGTTACCGGCGTCCCTTTGACGATCGATTCGGTACCTCGATCGTCGCCTTGGATATCGCGACCGGGAAGCTGAAGTGGACACGCCAGTTGGTTCACCGTGACATGTGGGACATGGACCTGCCGATCGGCCCGTCGCTGTTCGACTATCGCGACGCACAAGGCCGCAGCACGCCCGCGCTGATCCAGACGACCAAGATGGGCCAGGTGTTCTTCCTCAACCGCCTCACGGGTGAGCCGCTGGCACAGATCGTCGAGCGGCCGGTTCGTACAGACGGCGCGACGCCGGGCGTCAGGGTCTCACCCACGCAGCCATTTTCCGTCGGCATGCCGTCGTTCACGCCGCCCGCGCCCAGCGAGAAGGCGACATGGGGTGCAACGCCGATCGACCAACTGATGTGCCGCATCGACATTCGCCGCGCACAGGGTACCGGCATCTATCACCCGATGGGGCTGAAGCCGATCATCGGCCATCCGGCGTTCGACGGTGTCACCGACTGGGGCGGCGCGGCGGTCGATCCGGTGCGCGGAATCATGACCGTCAACACGATGGAAATGCCGTTCAAGCTTTGGCTGATGCGCCGCGACGATCCGCGTGTGAAGACGCTGATGGCGCAGAAGCAGGGCGGAGAAAACGCCATGCAGGCGCAACTCCAGACACAATACAATACGCCGTACGTGGCGGTGGTAAAGGCTTGGGTCGGCATCTTCGGTGCCCCATGCGTGGCTCCGCCATGGGGGCACCTCACGGCGGTCGATCTCAAGACCCGCAAGATCCTGTGGCACGAAGTGCTCGGCACGGCGCGTGACACGGGCCTCTTCGGAAGCCATCTGGGCGTGCCTGTAAAGACCGGCGTGCCGAACTTGGGCGGATCGATCATCACCGCCGGGGGCCTGGCGTTTATCGGCGCGACCACCGATCAGTACCTGCGCGCCTTCGATCTGAAGACCGGCAAGGTCGTGTGGAAGGCGCGGCTGCCTGCCGGCGCGCAAGCGACGCCGATGACGTATCGCGGGCGGGACGGGCGGCAGTATGTCGTCATCACCGCCGGCGGACACGGTGCGCTGGGCACGCGATATGGCGACTATACGCTGGCGTTCGCTCTGCCGCGATCGTGATGGAGCGCGGGGCACTGATCGACAGCGCCTGACGGTCGGCGGGAAGATGCTGATGCTCTGCAAGGACGATGGCACGCGTCGGCGCCGATCCTATATTGATGGCATGACTATAAAGGCAAACACTTGGAGAGGATCGTGACCTCCGCCGCGCCCCGCAAGGCCGTCCTGTATCGCATGGTAATGCCGAGCCATGTATGTCCCTACGGCCTCAAGTCGAAATGGCAGCTCGAGCGTCACGGCTATGAGGTGGAGGATCACTGGCTCCGCACTCGCCACGAGACGGATGCGTTCATGGCGGAGCATGTCGTCAAGACGACGCCGCAGACCTTCATCGGAGGCGAGCGGATTGGCGGCAATGACGACCTGACCCGCTTCTTCGGCGGCCATATTCCCGCCAAGGACGAGACGAGCTATCGCCCCGTTGTCGCCGTGTTCGCGATGACCCTACTCATGGCGATGGCGGCGAGCACCGCTGCTTACGGCACGCCGCTGACGGGACGTGCTGCGGCATGGTTCGTCAGCTTGTCGATGTGCGTGCTCGCCATTCTCAAGCTGCAGGACGTCGCGCGTTTTTCCACGATGTTCTTGAATTACGACCTGCTTGCGCGGCGCTGGGTTCCTTACGCCTACCTCTATCCGTTCGGCGAGGCCCTTGCAGGCGTGCTGATGACGGCGGACGCGCTGCCCTGGTTGTCCATACCGGTGGCGTTGGTGATCGGCGGTATCGGAGCGGTCTCCGTGTTCAAGGCGGTGTACCTCGATAAGCGCGAACTGAAGTGTGCATGTGTTGGCGGGTCGAGCAACGTGCCGCTAGGTTTCGTTTCACTGACCGAGAACCTGTTCATGGTCGGCATGGCGCTGTGGATGCTGCTTCGGTAGCCGAGCGGGCTTTGCGGCCGGTCAGTAGAGACCGTATCGCAGCACCAGCAATGTCGACAACGTCACCACCATAACTGCGACGAGCGGAAGGCCTGTTCTGGTGTAGTCCGCAAACCGATAATCGCCTGCGGACATGATCAGCATGTTGGTCTGATAGGCGACGGGTGTGGCGTAACACAAGTTGCATCCGAACAGCACCGCCAGCACCAATGGCTCGACCGGAATGCCCAAGCGCTGGCCCAGGCTGAATGCGATCGGAGTGCCGACTGCGGCTGCCGTCGTGTTTGAGGCGAAGTTCGTCAGCACGGTGACGAACAGCATCACCGCCGCCAGTACACCTGCGGCGGGGAGATACTGCAAACCTAGCGCAATCAGTTCGCTAAGCCACGTCGCAGCTCCACTTTCTAGGACGATGCGACCGATCGCGATGCTGGCGGCGACCAGCACTACTACCTTAGCCGATAGCGCGCGGCCGATGCGGTCGAAGCGCACACATCCGGTCACCAGCATGGCGATCGCACCGCCCAGCGCGGAGATGGCGATCGGCACAAGACCAATGCTTGCCGGAACCACTGCACTAGCCATGATCGCAAGCGCTAGGGGTGCTTTTGATGTTCGCGGAAGTTCCTTGGCTCCTTCGAGGATGAGCATGTTCTCGGCCAGACTCATCCGTTCGATACTGCCGAGTGCGCCCGCAACCAGCAGGATGTCGCCCTCATCGAAGGGCTCGTCCGTCACGACCTCATCGGTTGGAGTGGCGCTCCAGATCCGGCGGGTGCGGTGCACACCCAGGATGGCGACGTTGTGGAGTTCGGCGACATTGGCAGAAGCCACGCCCTTGCCGACAAGACCCGAATCCTTCGTGACTGCCAGCTCAGCGACGGTGAGGTCTTCTCCTGTTTTTGCATACGTCGCGCGCAAGCGCTCCATCAGCCAGGCGGGGGCGGCCGTCGCGCCCAGGATGCGCATAGTCTCTTCCAGGTCCTCGTGCGTCGCGCGCACCAACAGCCGCCCGCTTAGCCCGGCGCTTCCCAGCAGTTCGACGCCGGAAGGAAGTCGCTGCGCTATGTGATCGGGCGAAAGATCACGGGCGATCGAATTTTCGCCCAGACGAAGCATGGCCGAAAAGCGGCGGGGCTCATGCCCGGACTCGATCGAATTATCGGGCAAAAGCCGTGGCATCACCAGCCAGATGAACGGCAAGGCCGCCAGCGCTGCCATGAGCACGATCGGCGTGAAGTGGAAGACCGACATGGGCGGTAGGCCCAGATCGCCTGCGACCGACACGACCAGCAAGTTGGTCGAGGTGCCGATCGTGGTCGACATGCCTCCTATCAGAACCGCGCTGTTTAGCGGTATCAGGGTTCGTGACGCCGGCATGCCACCATTCGCCGCAATGGCAGCCATCACCGGCAGCATCAGCACCAGGACTGGCGTGTCGTTGACCAGCATGCTCATACCGAACGCCAGAACGAGCGTAACCAGCAGCCCGACTTGCCGATTTAAACGCCATACCCGCGTAAGCAGGCGCGAAGCCGGCTCTAGGGCGCCTGTCGTGACCAGCCCGCGACCTAGCACCATGAGCGCACAAATGGTTATGAGCGCGTAGTGGCCAAAACCTTCGAACGCCAGCTTGAGCCCGTCAGTCGGCGATTGTCCCGGCAGGGGATAGACATAGAGGCCCAAGGCGATTGCGCTGATTGTCAGCAGCGAGATGATCTCGACCCGGGCACGTCCCGACACAAAGCCGTAGAACATGGCTAGGGTCAGCAGCATCGCGCCGATCGCATGCGGTGGCGGAGCACCAAGCGTCATCTCGTACCGACGCCCAAAGCAGGTTGCGGCCTCCTGTTCCTGCTGATCATGGATCAGCCCTCCGCCGGCGCACCGACCGCCACTGCGACGAGGCACACAAGCCCGATCGCGACAAAGCCGATGCGCTGTGCAGTGCTGCCTTTGCGATCCTTAATAGCCACGATCAGCGCAAGCGCGCACTGGAGAGCATAGAACAGCGCGAAAGCGCGCGAAGACAGCGCCACGACCTCGAATGGATCGGTCAGCCATACGACCACGACCGCCAGGGCACCTGCCAACGCGAAGGCAAGCGGGACGCTGATCTTGCGCCGCGAAACTTCGTTGACCAGTCCGCCCGACCCGATCGAGTCCGCCACCGCCGCGCTCAGCTGGCTGGAGACTGCGCCGGCCAGCACGAACACGCCCAACGCCGGCGCGATCAGCTCCATGATGTCGAGGATGCCCGCGACCCCCTCGGTCGCTGCGGCACGGGTAAGGAACGGTGTGAGCAGCGCGATGAAGGCAAGGTAGATAGCCGAGGAGATCCATTGCGCGCGGCGCATCGTTTTGATCCGCAGCTCGGCCGGGTAGCTATGGCCCAGGTAGCGCGAAGTCTCGAAGCCCTGCACGGTGATTAGCAGGCCCAGCAGCATTGGCACACTGGCGAACGAGAGCCTGACCGGCGGCAGCGGATCACCGGCACCGTTCATGATCCACGAGATCGCAAGCGCGACGAGCAGGCCGGCGATGATGCCAATCTTGATCGAGACGGTGCCGTGCGCGAGGTGCTCGACCTTGCGCAGACTGCCGCCTAGCGCCAGCAGGGTCATGAGGACGATCAGCACGGTCACGATGATGTTGGCTGCAAGCGGCTGCCAGGCAGGATCGATAGCGACCGGCTTGAGCGAGAATTCTGCCAGGAGCTTGAGGTAGTACGCCACCGATACTGCGTAGGCGAGTGCCAGCACGCCCTGCGTTATCCGCGCCAGCCATGCCACCGGGTCGTTGAACCCTACCGCCGCAAGGTGGTCCTCGACATGGCGTATGTTGAACCGGATCACCGCGCCAGCAGCGTAGGCGATCGCCAGCAGCACAGCCATTGCCCCCAGCGCGACGCTGCCGAACTCACGCGCCAGCAACGGCCCACAGATGAGAAAGCCGGACCCGATGATCGACGCCAGCGGCGTGACCGTAGCGCGCCAGCCATCGCTGCGCGCGAACTTGCCAAAGGTGAGCGCAAGGGTGACGATGATCGCAACGATCAAAGCGATGAAGACGATCACGCGGTACCTCCAAGCCATGCAGCGCCATCGCGCAGCCGGCGTTTGTAGTCGGGCTCGACCAATGCCCGGAGCAGGTCATCGGCCCGGGCCAGCAACGCGTCGCGGCAGGCGCCAGCAAGCGCGCCTTCGGCCAAGGCACGGAACTCGCGGGCTTGTTGGCTCAGCGTTGCGATCCGGCCGGGATCATCGCAACTGAGCGCCACATCCCCGAGCGCGTTGAGAAAGCGCTTGCCTGCGATCATGTCCGCGCTGGCATACTGCGCCAGCGCACCGAACGCCCGATCGACGAAACCTGCGAAGGTGACTGGATGAGCGATGACACGCAGAGCCTCGGTGTCGTCGGCGCGCAAGCGCGAAGGAAGGTCGCGCCGCGACAGGTCCGCCAGCGCTGCGCCAAGCCAGTCGAGGCAGCTGTTGGCGGTGAACGGATCGTTGACGCCGGGTGACAGTGCACGGGCGGCGATCTCGACGAGTTCGTCGATCAGGAAGCGCAAGTCCTGGATCGCGGTACGTCGCGAGCCGAGCGCGAAAGCACCGCGCAGGGATTTCGCCGCATCTTCATCGCACCGATCGGCAGGCCAGGCTTCCAGCAGCACGCTGCCCTTGTGCGCAAAATCGCCCGACTGGTATTGCAGCCGCACGATGAGGCCGTGATCGCGCGCCGCGTTCAGCAGGGTGCTCTCATCGATCAGTTGGATGTAGCCGTTGTGCCTGGATCGGACCGGCGCGCGTCGCTCGTAGTCCGCAAGATTGGCGTTCTCGCGAAAAGCCGAAGGGATGCGCGGATCGTTGGCGGTCTCGCGAAGAGGTTTGCCGACGAACACCGGGAACCGCTCGTCGATCTCCTCGATCAAGCGATCACCGATCCGTTCGATGACGTTGTTGATGTGGATCTTCATGGGCACGTGGTGGATGAAGAAGATCAGAACCGCGATTGAGCACAGCACCAGGATCAGCGCCACCAGCAGCGCCAATTGCGGGACGAAGGCGGGCGCTCCCACGCCGCTTTCCCCGGCCGAACGGATCGTGCGCAGCACCACCAGCGAATAGACGAAGGTGGCGATGAAAGTACCCAGCGTCACCTGGTTGCCGCGGTCCGACATGAAGTTGCTGAGCAGGCGAGGGCCGTACTGGCCCGACGCATAGACAACCGCCGCGATGGTCACCGAGAACGTGGTGCCAGCCACCCCGATCATCGATCCGCCGATCGAGGACAGCAGGCTCCTCGCGCCATCGGGCCGCGCGGCATAGAGCCAGGGCAGTCCGTCCATCCATGTCGAGCCGAAGTGACTGTCGACATAGACCATCGCCAGCGCCAGCAGCAGCGCGCCCACCGCCATGATCGTCGGGACGAACCAGTAACTCTCTTGCAGGTCGTTCGACAGCCTTAGAAGGCGCGCTCTCATGTGGTTTCCTCCGGCTTCGCTGCCGCGAGCCGCTCCAGCACGCGCTTGATTGTTCCACCTTGCACCACCACCGAGAACAGGACCACCACATAGGTCGCCGCGAGGATCACCGAGCGTGCGGGGCTATCCGCAAGTCCGAGGGCTAGCGCGATAGAGATGCCGCCGCGCAAGCCGCCCCAAATCAGCGTCACTGGAGCGACCAGGCCGTAACGATGGTTTGGACGGATGGCTCGCAGGGGCAATAGCACCGACAGAGATCGCGCAACGAGCGCCAGTGGGATCGCGGCGGCGCCGAGGATCACCAGCCGTAGATCGCCCGGGATCGTCACCACTTCCAGCCCGATCAGCAGGAACAGCACGGTGTTGAGGATATCGTCTATCAGATCCCAAAATTTGTGCAGGTAATCGCGCGTCATGTCGCTCATCGCGTGAGCGACTCCGGCGTTGCCGATGATCAGGCCAGCGACCGCCATGGCGACCGGACCGCTTGCGTGCAGCGGACGCGTGATGGCATATCCGCCCATCACGACAGCCAGGCTTATTAGCACCTCCACCTTGTAGTCGTCTATCGAGCGCATCATCCGGAACGCGATCCAGCCTATGATCAGGCCGAGCACGATGCCGCCGCCCGCTTCGATCGCGAACAGCTGTGCTGCATGTGCGATCGAGAAGGCGTCCCCTGATAGCGCGGATGCGAGCAGGATCGTGAAGATGACGACGCCCACGCCGTCGTTGAACAGGCTCTCGCCCGCGACTGTCGCCTCGAGTGCTGGCGAGACGTTCGCGCGCTTGAGCACGCCCATTACCGATACCGGGTCGGTCGGACTGATGAGGGCTCCGAAGACGAAGCACCAGATCGCCGGCAGACCGAACCCGACCGCTCGTGACAGAAGCAGGAATCCACCGCCGACAAGCGCCGTGGAAAAAGCGACGCCGATCGTGCTGAGGACGATGATCGGCCAGCGCCCCCGCCGCAATTCGTGCCAGTCGACGTGCAGCGCGCCCGCGAACAGAAGGAACGACAGCATGCCGTCCATCAAGGTGGTATGGAAGTCTATGCCGGCGATGAAGTGCACGATGTCGCTGGCGAAATCGGCGCCTGGCAGCAAACGGTCCAGCGCCACGACGAGCAGTGAGGCGATCGCGCCCATCACGGTCAGTCCTATGGAAGACGGCAGCTTCAGGAAGCGGTAATTGACGTACCCCAGCACCGCGGCGAGCACGATCAGGATCGCCGCGGCATCGAACGGCGTCAGAGCCAGTCCGGCGATCATGGCGCCACGCTTGTAGACAATCTGAAGCGCTGTCCTTCACTGGGCGCAGGCGCCGCCCCGATACGCTGCGGAGCAAGCAGAGCGGCGATCGCCAGCGCCCGTCGCTGCGACAGGGTTGGCCGCGGCGGTGCCGGCTCTCCCGGTAGCCCTGGAACTGCAAGAACGGGCACGTTCCAGCGTTGCGCGGCCCAGGCGGATGTCATCACCGCGGAGCGCGCCGCATCGTCTAGGGTATCGACATTATCTGCGAAGGCGATCTCTGGAAGTTGCCCTTGCGGGGGCACTACCGCCACGCTCCACCCGTCGGCGTTGGCGGCGGCACGTGCTTCCAGGATGCGGTAAGTGGCGACGGTCGCGCCTGGTAGCGGTGCGGCGGCGGCCGTGGCCCGGTGATGATCGCGATCGATCGTCACGTCATCAGGTGAGACGCCGGTGATGAGCGCGATCATGCGCGTCAGAGCATTGATGCGCTGCGATTCCAGGTTTGACGGATCACCGGCTTGCCTGAGCTCTTCACGTTGGGCGTCAAGCGCATCGGCACCGGCCTCGAGCAGCACCTGATCAATGTCGAGCCGAACCGGACGGCCCAAAGTACGCGCTAGCGCTTTTTGCAGAACGGCGGAATTCTGCGTTTTGTTGCGCGGCGTAATGACGACCGAACGCACAACAATCGGATCGCGGTCAAACTTGACTTCGAGCTGTGTCACGCGCGCGTCGCTGCCGAAGCGCTCGCTCAGGAGCGACCTTGTCTGCGACACCGTCACAGCCTCGCGCGCGATGCGGTTGAGCGACAAGCCGAGCGGAACCGCCATGGTCGCGAAGACCAGCAGAAGCATGCCCGTCTGCGCCCAGCTCTGCCGGCTGGAAAGGTGATGCCCAAAGCCATAGTATCGGGCCATTATCATCGCCGAGAGAGCAATGGTGATGAAGTTAGTGACGAACAGCGCCAGCGAGCCGCCCAGCACGGGCAGATTCCAGGTTGCGAGCCATAGCCGACGACGGCAAGCGGAGGCATCAGGGCCGTCGCGATCGCTACGCCAACGATTGTGTCCCCGCGGCCCCGGATAATTGCGAAGCTGCCGGCCAGCGCGGCGAAAAGCGCCACGCACAGATCAAACAGATTGGGCCGCGTGCGCGCGACAATCTCGGCGGTCGGCGCCTGCAAAGGGGAAACCGTGACGATCAGAGCCGTGAAAGCAACGGCGGCGAACGACCCGATGGCTAGCGCCAGCATCGATCGCCGCATCTCTGCAAAGTCGAACAGGGCAAGGCTAAAGCCAAAGCCAAGGATGGGGTTCATAAGCGGCGAGATCAGCATGGCACCGATCACCACTGCCGGTGAGGATAGCAGCAGACCCAGGACCGCAATGCCAGCGGACATCATGGTCATGAAGGCATAGCGGGGCGACCAGCCGCTCTCTTCGACGATTCGCGTGACGACCGCCTGATGATCGATCGGATCGACGACGTGGCTTCGCCACCAGCGATAGAGAGCCAGCCGACCCATTCCGGTGATCACGCCACTGCGTACACCGGCTGAGCGCTCCACCAATCCGGTCATGCTAACGTCCTACCCCAATGGTTGCCAATGATGTTCTTCTTTGCCGAAAATGAGCCGGCGAAGCCCATAAGCAACTCGGACCTGCGACGAACTTGCAGATCATCCGCCCTACCGGCGCATGCAAAGCGATTGGCGGAAACAAAATGTTGCCGGACAAGTCCAGGAGCGGCACAGCCGCATTCGCTATTCCGATCACTGTCGTCGCTAATAGCCTGATTTGCTTGTGTACAGCCGGCTCGAGACCGCACAGCAGATCGGCGCAGTGCGGTCACGAGCGGCCGGGTCGACGCAGATTCTGCCAGGGTGAGCGCCCGCGTCACGCTCGCCATCATCGTGAGGACAATCGGGTCAAGCACTATCCCGACAGATGATTGACCTTCGACAAAACGGCTGATGGCGCTGGGATGCGCATGGGCGTGGTGCATGGTAGTCCTATCCGGACACAGTCTGATCTACGCTGGCGGCCCGACCAGCGTGAATGCCTGCCCGTCAGCACTACCACGTGACGGACACCCTAGGACGCCTATCGCATCCAAGGTCCGCCACTGCAAGCCTGTGGCAAATGGGCCCAAATGCCTGTACTCGCGAGCACGCGAAAGCGTCTCATGGTGCTTTTTCCTTAGCGTCGGAGTGCCGGTGCTCTCGGCGGCCGAACGACAAGCGGCTTTTCGTGAACGGCGTGAGACGTCATTGATGTCCACGCTCCGGTACAGCGCTGGTCTATAACGAAGCAGAGCGTGAACCTATTAGGTGAAATACCGTCTCTTAACAAAGGATGCGTACACCAAAAAACATGTCGATATGCATTCAGCAATTCCACGAGGCATCACAAACGGGCGGCGAAGCTTCGCCAAGCACGTTTGGATACAATACCGCCAGAATGCAGGACTCTTTGGTTGAACGCGCCATGGCGATGGCACGGATCGGCGTTTGGTCCTGTAATCTGTCAGACGATCGCCTAACGTGGAGTCCGGTCGTCTATGATCTCTTTGGACTACCTTCTGATGTGGTCCCAGAGCGACGGCAAACGGTGCAAATGTACACTGATGAGTCTCGCGTCGCTTTGGAGCGGCTTCGTGCGCAGGCGATCGCGACGCGGGGAACTTTTACTCTCGATGCTCAGATCATTCGGGCAACAGGCGACATGCGGTGGATGCGGATAACCGCCGAGATGAACGACAATATGCGCGGGGAGCCTGTTCTGCATGGGTTGAAACAGGATATTACAGAGGAGAAGTCACGCTCTGAGGAGCTACGGCGTCTCGCCGAGAAAGATGCGCTCACCGGCCTGGCAAGTCGCACTGTGTACGAAAGCAGCTTTCTCAATAGGCGCGGCCCGGCACTCCCCTTAGTGCCCCTCGGCGCCCTCGTCCTTTTTGACCTAGACGATTTCAAGGGCATCAACGATCGTATTGGCCATTCGGCCGGTGATAGTTGTCTGCGAGCATTTGCTGACCGGCTAGCGGCGCACTTCCCTGACGCTCTGCTTATCTCTCGGATCGGTGGCGATGAATTCGCGGTGGTGATCGGTGCGCATGTGTCGCGACGTTCAATCGAGATGCAAGTGACACGTTTTCTAGGCAAGGTCCGTGCGCCGATATCTTGGCGAGGGCACGTATTCACGGTGGGCGCTACAAGCGGGATCGCTCACTCATTCGATCCGTTTTCTTACGATCCCGAGGAGTTGTTCGTCCGTGCCGACACTGCGCTGTACGCGGCTAAAAGATCGTCTCGGTCCTCCCGTAGCTTTCGTCACGACTGAAAAGAGAATATTTGACAAGGCCGACGCCCCAGCACCTCGCACGACAATTAATAATCAGCCGTGCTGGATTTGCCTGAGATATTAAGGTGGGAATTGCCCTTCCCATCGACTCTCATGCAGTTTGCGGGAGTCCCTAGTCGAGCGAAGTGCGATGAGTTTATTATCTTCCGGACTCAACTGACCCGCTGAATAGCCGACCTGCTGACCCCAAGCTGCTTCGCCAGGCTCCCCAAAGATGCACCTTGTGCGCGGCTTTGCTTCACAAGGTCTTGCTGTTCGGCGGTCAAACTAGAAGGACGTCCAAGCTTTTTCCCTTCGGCTTTCGCGCGCGCCAAGCCGGCTTGGGTTCGCTCCACAAGCAGGTCTCGTTCGAACTCGGCTACAGCGGCAATCACGCCCATCGTCATTTTGCCGGCAGCGGAGGTTAGATCGACGCCACCAAGCGCCAGACAATGAACACGCACCTGCATCTCAGCCAGCCGCTCAACAGTCGCGCGAACATCCATGGCGTTGCGACCGAGTCGATCAAGCTTAGTGACAACAAGCACGTCATCCCAATCTAGCTTGTCGATGAGCTTGCGGAAGGTTTGGCGTTCCATGGCCGGGATCGAGCCCGACACCGTCTCTTCAAACACTCGCCGTTCCTCGATGTCAAAGCCAGCGGCCTTTATCTCGTGCACCTGGTTCTCGTGTGTCTGCTCGATTGTGCTGACGCGACAGTAGGCGAATACGCGTGCCATACCTTTCCAACATTCCGCAAGTGACGGTGAAGGGGATCGAGGCGGACGTGACCGCGCTGATCCTGCCGGGGCTGAGTGCGCGCACCAGCTTCGCCTTTTCGGACGGCGAATACACCAACTACCCCGCCGGCCCGTGTCCGCTGGAAGTGCAGACCGCCGCTACCACGCGGTGCAGCCTGACCGGCCGCCGCCTCGCTTCGTTGCCGCGCTTCGCGATCACCGCCGGGCTGGATTATGAGCGGGCCGTGGGTAACGGACAGGTCTTCGTCCATGTCGACACCGCCTCGCGCAGCGGCTTCAACGGCGACCCCAGCCTGTCGCGTTTCACCTATATCCGCGGCTACAACCTGACCAACGCCAATATCGGCTACCGCTTCGCGAACGGGCTGGAGCTGATCGTCTGGGCACGCAACCTGCTCGACGCCGATTACATCCAGAACCTGACGATCCAGGCGGGCAATTCCGGTCTGATCGTGGGGACCCCCAGCGATCCGCGCACCATCGGCGGAACGATCCGCTTCCGCATGTAATCTCCATCGCCG
>CAJYHD010000819.1 GCA_913773715.1 uncultured Sphingobium sp. | reverse complement strand
AAGTCGCACATCCCGACCGATGGCGGCTTCGTCGCGATCGGCCATCATCCCGCGACCGAATTGTTCGCCGGCAAGCTGCCGCTAGACGAGGGCTATGTGGTGGTGGACAAGGGCACGTCGCACACCGCCATACCCGGCGTGTTCGCGGCGGGCGACGTCACCGACAAGATCTACCGGCAGGCGGTGACGGCGGCGGGCATGGGCTGCATGGCCGCGCTCGACGTGGAGCGGTTCCTGCAGGAACAGGATTTCGAGGAACTGGTCGAGGCGTAAGCCTCAGCCGACCTTCGCCCGCGCGAAGGCCAGCAGCGAGCCGAACGTCTCGAACGTGTCGCCGTCGATATCCTCATCATCGATCAGGATGCCGAAGCGATCTTCCATCTCGGTCAGCAATCCTGCCACCGCCATCGAATCCAGTTCCGGCAAAGCGCCGAACAACGGCGTATCCGCATCGAACCGATCGACCCGCTCCTGCGTCAAGCCAAGAACATCGCGCAGCAGCGCGCGGAGCTGTGTTTCGGTCGAGTCATCGACCTGCGGATTGGGATGAGCCTGCATGACGGCGATTACCTAATATCTGCTGAATTATCCCACAAGCGCGGAAATTGCGGTGCGGGCGGCGGGCAGCCAGGAAGAGGGGTAACGCGGATTGAAACCATCTATCTGATAAAGCGGCACCCGTCGGTCCATCCAGTCAGCCTTATATCCATTGTCGCCGGTGCCATAATCGATCCGTTTCACGCCGTCGCCATCTATCGCGCGGGCAAACATCGCATGGCTCAGCAGCGTACCGGGCGACCCGACGTCATGCGCGCCGTCATGGCTGAGCTTGTGGATCAGCGCCGTGTCGCCATCGATGCTCCAGAGTTGCGTCGCTACCGGATGACCGTCCTCCCGTGCAAAGCCCAACCGCAACCGTCCCGCCCGACTCTCCGCTTCCGCAAGCGCGCGGAGGAAAATCAGCCCCTGATCCGGCTGCTTCCAGCTCCGCGCATCCACTGCGACATAATCATCCCACAGTAAGTCGGTCAGCCGATCGTGGATATTGATCGCGTACCGCCCGCTACGTCCCTTGCGGCGGACCAGGCTGCGCAGCCGGCCCGGTCGCTGCGCCCACCATGTCGCAAAATCGCGCCCCGCTAGATCAAGGATATAGCGCCCGCCCATCGGCCGGGTGATGGCCAGCCAACCCGCGCGTCTCAGGCTAGCCAGCAACATATGCTGCGCTTCCATGGGATAGAGATCGATCAGCCGAAATTGGTCCAGCAGGTGCTTCGCGACTGCATCGAGTAATCGCATCCGCTGCCCTTCGTCGGGATCGCCTAAGAGGACGGGCCGCCAATGAAAGCTGTACCAGTTGGCCATCGCACTCACACGTCCCGGCCCCGTCTCGGTCAGGAACATCCAGACCGATGCTGGCCCATCCCTGGCAGCCACGATCAGCGGCGCACTCCCCCCAAGGCAATGCCGATGCAACAGGGCAAACCACTCAGTGCGATCGAACAGGGACGCGCTATCGCCGTGCGCCGTCATGCCTTCCAGCACGTCCCGCGCTTCCTCGACGCTCCGATATTCCCATGTCGTCGGCAAGCGACTATCTCCACATGCTCTTCACCGTCGCTTAGGGGATAAATCTGGACATGGCGTTAAGCATGCCTGCCATTGAAAGCGTCGATCGATCGCTGTTGCGGCCGATCGATCATGTCCTGTTGCGCGGCGATCCCTCCGATCCGGCGCTCGACGGCCGGTCGGGCCGCTACAATTTCACCGAACTGGAAGTGACGCTCAGCAGGCTGGCGGCATGGCTTGCGGGTTTCAGATTGGCGCGTGGCGATCGCGTCGCAAGCTGGATGTCGAAGGGACCCGTCGCCGCGCTGATGCCGCTCGCCGCGCCACGCGCTGGTCTCGTCCACGTGCCGATCAATCCGCTGCTCAAACATGCGCAGGTCGCGCATATCCTGTCGGACAGCGGCGCGCGGCTGCTGATCGGCACGGCGGCGCGACTCGCCACATTGGAGGAGGGTGATGTGCCTGCCGACTGCGAACTACACCGGGAGGACGACGCCGCAGCCGCGATGAGCGGGGGTGAGGTCATCGGTCCCTCCACCGCCGCACCCGATGACCTCGCTGCGATTCTATACACCAGTGGATCGACCGGGCGGCCGAAGGGCGTGATGCTGAGCCACGCCAATCTCTGGCTCGGCGCGATCGCGGTCGCCGATTATCTGCGCCTCACGCCGCAGGACCGCACGGCCTGCGTCCTGCCCTTCAGCTTCGATTATGGGCAGAACCAGCTTTTCTCGACATGGGCGGCGGGCGGCTGCGTCTATCCGCTCGACTATCTGACGGCGCGCGATGTCGTGAAGCTGATCGACCGCCGCGACATTACGACGCTGGCGGGCGTCCCGCCGCTCTGGGTGCAATTGACCGAACTCGACTGGCCCGTCGAAGTCGCGGCCAAGTTGAAGCGCCTCACCAATAGCGGCGGCGCACTCACGCGTCCGCTGGTCGCGAAGCTGGGCGCCTTGTTCCCGCAGGCGGACCTCTATCCCATGTATGGCCTGACCGAAGCCTTTCGCTCCACTTACCTCCCGCCCGCGCTGGTAGATAGCCGTCCCGATTCGATGGGCAGCGCCATTCCCTTCGCCGAAATCCTCGTCGTCCGCCCAGATGGCAGCCTGACGCGAGATGACGAGCCGGGCGAACTCGTCCATTGCGGACCGCTCGTGGCGCAGGGCTATTGGCGCGACCCAGCCCGCACTGACGAGCGGTTCAAGCCTGCGCCGCCCGCCTCGCGCTATGGTGGCATGGCGGTGTGGTCGGGTGACACGGTGCGGCGCGATGCCGACGGATTGCTCTATTTCGTCGGCCGCGACGACGCGATGATCAAGTCGGCGGGCAACCGCATCAGCCCGACTGAGATCGAGGAAGCCGCCGTCGCAGTACCCCGCGTCGCCGAAGCGGTGGCGTTAGGCGTTCCCGACGAACGACTGGGGCAGGCGGTGCGCCTGCTGATCCGGGGCACCGATCCCGCACTGATAGAGCAAGTCACCACGCATCTCAAACAGGAACTACCCAACTTCATGCAGCCCAAGGACATCATCCTGCTTCCGGAATTTCCGCGCAACGCCAATGGCAAACTCGATCGGACGGCGCTGGCGCAGGAGTATGGCGCATGAAGCCGATGGGACGGATCCCTGCCCAGTTTTCAGGTGAAGACGGCATGCTGCTCATTGGCGGCTGCGGCGCGGCGAGCCTGATCGATGAAGCGGGAAGCACACCGCTCTTCGCCTATGACATGGGCATCGTAGAGGGGCAGGCGCGCCGGTTCCGCGAAGCGATGCCTGCCGGATTGCACCTACACTACGCGATAAAGGCCAATCCTTTCGCCCCTCTGTTGGCGCGGATGGTGGGGCAGGTGGACGGCTTCGATATCGCGTCGGGTGGCGAACTGGAGATGGCCTTGTCGGCGGGAATGGCCCCGGATCGCATCAGCTTTGCTGGCCCGGGCAAGCGTGACGAGGAACTGCGCGCCGCCATCCATGCGGGCGTCACGATCAACCTCGAGTCCGAAGGCGAGGGGCGACGCGCACTCGCCATGGCGGAGAGGGCAGGCAAGACGCCGCGCCTCGCGGTGCGGGTGAACCCCGATTTCGATCTCAAAGGCTCAGGCATGCGGATGGGCGGCGGCGCCAAGCCCTTCGGCGTGGACGCCGATCGCGCGGCGACGCTGGCGCGGACTATGATCGACGCGGGTGCGGACTGGCGTGGTTGGCATATCTTTGCGGGTAGTCAGAATCTCGACGCACAAGCCATCGTCGAAACGCAGGCCGCAACGGTCGCGCTCGCCGCCAGGCTTTCGGACGAGGTCGGGGCATCCCCGCCGCTGGTGAATCTGGGTGGAGGGTTCGGCCTCGCCTATTTTCCCGGCGACACGCCGCTCGACATCCGCCCGATCGGCGAGGCACTTGGTAAGTCCCTTAACGCAAAGCCCGACATCCTCGCGGGCAGCGCCTTCGCCTTAGAACTCGGCCGCTGGCTGGTCGGAGAGGCGGGCGTATATCTCACGCGCGTCATCGACGTGAAGATCAGTCAGGGTGAAACCTTCGTCGTGGTCGACGGCGGCCTGCATCATCAACTCGCGGCGAGTGGCAATTTCGGCACCGTCGTCCGCCGCAACTATCCGATCGCCATCGCCAACCGCTTCGGCGCGGCGCCAGCGGAACAAGCCGTCACTGTCGTCGGATGCCTTTGTACCCCGCTAGACCGTCTGGGAGACAAGGTCGCACTGCCGCCCGTCGAAGAAGGCGACATCGTCGCGATCTTCCTCGCCGGTGCCTATGGCGTGTCCGCCAGTCCGCAATCCTTCCTCGGCCACGCGCCGCCCGCCGAACTTTT
This sequence comes from uncultured Sphingobium sp., assembly GCA_913773715.1. The sequence goes on along the minus strand of CAJYHD010000819.1, from coordinate 571 downwards.
GCTCGGCTGATCGCCACGATCCGCCACGCCTAACCGTATCTTTACCGTTTCCCGGCATGAAGGGGTCCGACGCCATAGCTGTGTCGGGCTGCCTTCTCCTCTTTGGCGGTCCGTCGCGCATGGTCCGATGAAGAGGTGAGTTATGCGTTTCCTTGCAGTGTCCCGGCTCCTGATCGGCGCTTCGTTGCCCGTTGTCGCGCTTTCGGGCTGCACGACCGGCAGCGCCGACCCGCAACTGCCGCCCGCCTCCTTCGTCGCGACGCAGGAAGGTCCGGGTGAGGAATATGTCATCGGACCGCTCGATGATCTCACCATCTTCGTGTGGCGCAATCCTGAACTCGGCGCAAAGGTTCAGGTGCGCCCCGACGGTCGCATCACCACGCCGCTGATCACCGACATGCCGGCGGTGGGCAAGACGCCCAAGGTCCTGGCTGACGACATCAAGGTGGCCCTGTCAAAATATATCGAAAACCCGATGGTCTCGGTCATCGTCAACAATTTCAGCGGCACCTTCAGCCAGCAGGTGCGGATCGTCGGCGCGACCGAGCGGCCCGCCTCCATCCCCTATCGT
>CAJYHD010000818.1 GCA_913773715.1 uncultured Sphingobium sp. | reverse complement strand
CGCCGAGCGCGACGGCGCACGGTAAGGTTCGCGTCGCCGCGGTGACCGTCCCCTTCGGGGTGGTCGCTGCGGCACGTTGCCGTCCGGGCGACTCGCCCGGGACGCGCCTACATTACTGCGCCGAACTGCGGCCGCACACGGTCGCACAGCCGGGATAGCCCTTCATGTCGACCGTCACCGCCGTTCCGATCGCTCCCGTCAAGCGCGCTTATGTGCTGTGGCTGGTCGTGGGCCTGTTCCTCGCGCTGGTTGCCGGTGTCGCGCTGGCGCGGGCAGGGAATACCGGGATCGTCACCACGCCGTCCGGCTTGCGCTATCAGGTGCTGAAGGCGGGTGACGTGAAGAGCGGTCACCCGACGGATGCCGACGTCACGCTCGTGAATTACGAAGGCAAGCTGGTCGACGGCACCGTCTTCGACAAGTCGCAGCAGCCGACGCCGCTGCCGGTCGCCGGTGTCGTGCCGGGCTTCTCCGAAGGGCTGAAGCTGATGCACAAGGGGTCGAAGTACCGCTTCTGGATCAAGCCGGAACTCGGCTATGGCGATCGCGCGACCGGGCCGATCCCGCCGAACTCGACGCTGGTGTTCGACGTCGAACTGCAGGACTTCATTCCCGAGGCGACGCTGCGCCAGCTCCAGATGCAGCAGAGCATGATGGGCGGTGGCCCCGGCGGCGGGATGCCGATGCCGGGCGGTGCACCGACTGGGCGCTGAGCGCGGATCACGGGAATAGCGAGGGCGGCCTGCGGGTCGCCCTTTTTCGTTGGGATATTCGGTCATTCGATCGCGTCTCGTCAGCCCAGCGGACGCCGTGATACGATACTTTCCGTTCGGCCTTAGCGAAGTCGAAGGCCAAGCGCGCATGCGGCCGTGCTTCGATTTCGCTCAGCACGAACAACGTGGGGTGAGGCGGATATCGCGCAACCTTCGCTAATGCTGGCCGTCGCTAATCGCGGCCGCGAGAGCCCCCAACGTTCGTTGGCGTGACGATCGCGCGATCGAGGGCCACATCAGACCTTCCGTGTCGGACAACGACGTCGCGCTCACGCCTCGCTCTACGCTTAGAGCATAATGACGTCAGCTTGATCCGTCATTGCGAGCGTAGCGAGGCAATCCCGTGCCGGATCAGGTCGCCCTGGATTGCATTGCTACGCTCGCAATGACGACAGGGGGGGGCAATCCCAAGTCATCCCGGTCTAGGCGACGATGCGTTCGCCCGATCGCTAAAGACGCCAGGCAAAAAAAATAGCGGCCCGAAGGCCGCTATTCCTTCCCCCTGACGGAAGCGCTTACAGCTTAGTTGCTGTCCGCGTTGCTGTCTTCGTCAGCGACGACGACGATGCCGGCGACAACCGCAGCAGCCGCGAGGACGGCGACGATCACGCCACCGCCAGCCAGCTCGTTCTTCTTGGCCGACGGCGCCGAAGCGCGCACCGACTTCGCGACCGACAGGCTGGCTGCCGAGTTGGCCGGAGCGGCCATCGCCGGAGCAACCGCCATCGTGGCAGCGGCGGTGGCGAGGATGTACTTCGCAAGACGCATGATGAACTCCCTTTGCGTGCAGCGCATCCCTTACGCGCTGATGCAGAAAATGCAAGATTCGATTCCTGCAGCGTATCAAGTGTTGAGGAACCAGATTTCTCCACCCTCGATGCCGATCGCGGTCAATTTCCCCGACGAATAGGCGCCGGTATCCACCCCGATCCGGTTCGGATGGCGATCGACATCGGCGGTGATCGTATGGCCATGGACGATCAGCTTGGGATGTGCCCCCCGATGTTCCAGGAAGGCGTCGCGAATCCAGCGCAGGTCGGCGCCGCGCTGTTCCTCCAGCGGGACGTCAGGTCGGATGCCGGCATGGACGAAGGCGTAGTCCCCCGACACGATCATGTCCTCGAACCCTTCGAGGAAGGCGCGATGCTCCGCCGGGATCAGCGTTTCCAGGCGCGCCGCCAGTTCGGGATAGCCCAGCTCGTCATATTCGCGCGCTTCCATCCCGTAGCTGAGGATCGTCTGCTTGCCGCCGACACGGCAGAACAGCCGCAGCGCATCCTTCGCCCCCTTCAACGCCTCGAGGAACAGTTCCTCGTGATTGCCCTTTAGGAAGCGGACGTTGGCCCGCGTGCGCGACAGGTCGAGCAGTCGCGCGACGACCCCGGCACTGTCGGGTCCGCGATCGACCAGATCGCCGAGGAAGATCAACGACGTCGTGACGTTCCCGCCGCGCGCTGCATCGTCGTCGTCGATCATCGTCAGCAAGCGGTCGAGTTCCGCGCGACAGCCGTGCACGTCGCCGATCGCGTAGATCCGCACGCCGTTCTCGGCACGGCGCGGGGCGATGGGATGCGAACGGGATGAGCGAAGCAGCTTCTTGAGCATGAGGAAACGCAGCACCAACGATGTCGGAAAGCCGATGACTTAGGCGTGTCGCTGCGCTGCCGCAAGCGGACCGGCCGACCGATCGCGCCGCATCCGTTATGGAATTGCCGCCGCCACCGCGCGCGGATACAGGGTTGTTCGCGCTAACAGGAGCATCGAATGACGAACAAGCCGGTACGCAAAGCGATTTTCCCGGTCGCCGGTCTCGGTACGCGCTTCCTTCCCGCCACGAAGGCGATGCCGAAGGAGATGCTGACGGTCGTCGACAAGCCGTTGATCCAATATGCGGTCGAGGAAGCGCTGGAGGCGGGGATCGAGCAGCTGATCTTCGTGACCGGACGCGGCAAGGGCGCGCTGGAGGATCATTTCGATATCTCGTTCGAGCTGGAGACGACGATGCGCGCGCGGGGCAAGAGCCTGTCCGCGATCGAGCACATCCGCCAGCAGCCGGGCTCGCCGGTCTACGTCCGCCAGCAGGAGCCGCTGGGGCTGGGCCATGCCGTATGGTGCGCGCGCGAGATCGTCGGTGACGAGCCGTTCGCGGTGCTGTTGCCCGACGAGCTGATGGTCGGCACGCCTAATTTCCTCGCGCAGAT
>CAJYHD010000817.1 GCA_913773715.1 uncultured Sphingobium sp. | reverse complement strand
GCTGTCGGCCAGCCGAATGCCGAACCCTGAAAAGGTAAGGCGACTGGTGTTCGTGTGTCAGGGCAATATCTGCCGCAGCGCCTTTGCCGATGTCGTCGCGCGCAAGGCAGGATTGAACACGGCCTCGTTCGGCCTGTCCACTGCCAGTGGGCGAGCGGCGCATCCGCCTGCGATCGCGGCGGCGGCGGTTTTGACCCACGATCTCTCTGCCCACATCGCCGTCGATCTCGCGGATTATCAGCCGCAGGAGGGTGATCTGCTGCTCGCCATGGAGGTGCGGCAGTTGCACCGGCTCGCCGCCGATCGGCGCGTATCTCATGTGCCGCGCATGCTGCTTGGCCGATGGACCAAACCAATGATGCCGCATCTGCATGATCCCTATGGCCTTGATGATCGCTACATGACCCAATGCCTAAAACGGATCGAGGCAACGATTCCTGCCCTTATTAGCGCTTTTCCAAACGCAAGGCTTTCCGCGCCATCTGCGTCACGTCCCGCGCCCAGGGACGCCAGTCAGACCGACTGAAAACATAATAGCGCGATCTGGGATCGGCGAAGCTCGCAATATAATCCCGCAAGTCTCGCCAGGGCGTCGGTTCGAAAAAGGGATCTTCGATCCGGTCCTGTGCCAGAAGGACGCGCAGCAGGCGCTTGCTTTCGGGCACCATATAGCGCGCCTTGAGGTCGTCGCGCGGCGCAGGAGCGGCATCGCCTCGCACAAGGACGTGACGCCTGTACGCTTCCCACGCGAAATGCGCGCCGCAATGATGCGCCAGCGGCAGACTGCCCCAGAAGCGGCCGTTGACCTCCATCAGCCAATAGCGATCCTGCACCTGATCATAGCGATATTCGACCATCGCCTGCCCCTGCCAGTCGAGTGCGCGAAGCAGCTTTTCCGACAAATCCATCTGCGCGGCATGCCGGCCGAATGGCTCAGCCCGACAATTGGTCGAGACGCCCCCCTCCGGTGGCCATTCGTGCAGGCGACGATGCTGGAAACGAAGCGTCGCGCGACCGTCGTACACGTAGAGCATCTGCCCGACGCCGACGCCGCTGCAATATTGCTGGATGAGAGGCCATTGACCGATCGGCGCATAGCGCGCCAGCAGCGATCCGAGTTCACCGGGCGTATGGATATATTCGGTCTTGAGCCATTCCAGCCCTGCCTGATCGAGCAAGGGGATCACGGCGGGAGGATTGGCCCATTTTGCGATCAACGGATAGGCTTGCTCTTGAACGCGCGCGGCGAAATCCTCGCCTGCGATCGGCTGCCAGGTCGCGGGAATGCTGATGCCCGCCGCCTTCGCGATGTCCAGCGTTCGCCGCTTGTCCAGCACATCGGCGAGGCGATCGGGGCGCGGGACGAGGATGTGGCACTCACCGATTCGCGGCGGAAGCTGGGAGAGATCGATAAGATCGGTTTCGGAGATGGCCAGCACCGCCTGCGCGCCGGTTTGTGCGATGAGTTCGGGCAGCCACCGTGCCGCTGGCCCCTGCGGTCGCGCGTGAACCTGTCGGCAATAGCGCGATGCCGCACCGATGGAGGATTGCGGATTGCCGGTGATACCATGAACCCGCACGCCATGCTGGCCAAGCTCGCGCACGACCGTCAGCCCGATCGCGTTGTCGATTCCCAGAACGATGGCAGGCGGCAGCGACGTCATGCCGGGATCAGCCGCCGCTCGTAGCGCCAGGTGGCTATCGCCTGCTGGGCAAGGCGCAAACCGGTGCGCAAACTATCAGGCGAGAGACGGGTCAGCGGTCGATCGTCGGCGACAATCGACGTATCGAGATCATTGAAACCAGCAGCGCGTACGCCGGTAAGGCGCGAAGCGGCGCGGCACAGCGCTTCGAAGCGCGCCTTGACCGCGCCATTGGCGCGTTGGCGATCGCGCGAGAGCATTTCGAAACTGTGCGTGACGACGACATAGGTCGGGTGGCGATCCTCGACAGCGTGGCGCAACCCGCCGCAAATCTCCGCCGCCGACATCGCACACACCTGTGCCGGACGAAAGCTGCCCGGACGATCGCTGATCCCCGACACGGGCAGTTCGATCATGTCTTCGATACGGGTTGCCCCGATCGTCGCGGGATCGGCCGAAATCCGGCAGGTTCTCCCGAGGTAAGCGGGATTGACGCTGCTGTCCCACCGCACGCCAATCGCAGCCAGCGCTTGCAACGTATCGTCGTTCGCTCCGAAATTGCCCGCGCGGAACGCAGTGATCGCGGGCGCGCCTGCGTCCTCCAGCAACGTCTTGGCCGATCGCAGCAAAACGACCTGATCGTCGAAGGAGAAGTCACCTATGCTGTGGCCTTGCCGCCCGCCCACGGGCGACTTGTCGGTCCAGGCAAGCCATTCGGTATGGATGTGCATCTGCACCTCATGCCCGCGCGACAGGATCGTACCGACGATGGGCCGAAGGAAATCAGGACCATGGACGAAAGCAGACATGGGGTCGAGGAAGAAGACGCCCTTGAGACCGTGGCGCTCCATGACATCCATCTGCCAGCCGATGCCGTGCACCTTCCCGCCCGCCTCCGCCCAGATCGATCTGCGGATATTGTCGTCAAGGCTCATGCCCTGCTGCTGGAACAAGGCGGATAGCTCGGTGTCGACGGTGATGAGCAGCGCGGTCATGGACTTCCGGTGGCGGTGGTCGGGCAATGGCCTTCCTAACCGCTCCGGGTTAATTAGCCGTTTTGTTGCCGCAGGATTTCCGACCGCTCCGGCTCATTCGAGCAGCGAAAATTCTCCATAGCTTCCCTGAAAGAAAAGCAGCGGGCGACCGGGGCGATCGACCTCCAACGCAACGACCTGGCCGAGAACAATATAATGGTCGCCCGCTTCATGCACCGCATCGAGCTTGCAGTCGATCCAGGCTACGACGTCATCGAGGATCGGCGATCCGTTGGCGGACACGCGATGCGCTATACCGGCGAACTTGTCGGTACCGGGCGCCGCGATCTGTCGGCAAAGCGCCATCTGATCGCTGGCAAGGACATTGACGCAGAATTTGCCGACAGCCTCGATGCGAGGCCAACTGCTGGAACTTTTGGCTGGAAAGAAGGCGACCAGCGGCGGGTCGAGCGACACCGAGGTGAAAGACCCGACCACCATGCCGGTCGGTGCGCCGTCCGCTTCCACCGCGGTGACGACGCAGACTCCGGTGGGATAATGGCCAAGTACCCGCCGGAACGTCGTACTGTCGAAGCTGGCGATAGCCGTCATTGCTGAAATCCCCTAGCACTCATGCCAACTTATCTCACCCTGAAAATATGGGCGATACAAGCCAAATCAGACACTGGCATGGACAATCGTCCGATAAGCGATGAGTTAGACCGCAACGCCACCCGCCGCCAGAACCGCGAGTGTCAGCAGTTCCGACGCATTGGACGCCATCGTCGCGATCTGAACCGACTTTTCCATGCCGACGAGGATCGGGCCGATCATCGATGTGCCGCCCAGTTCGCGCAACAGCTTCGCCGAAATATTGGCCGATTGCAGGCCGGGCATGACGAGGATGTTAGCCGGACCAGAAAGGCGGCTGAACGGATAACTCTTCATGATGGCGGGATTGAGCGCCGCGTCGGCGGTCATTTCGCCCTCATATTCGAAATTCGCCTTCCGATCGTCCAGCAGCTTTATCGCATCGCGCACATTGTCGAGATAGGCTCCGGGCGGATTGCCGAAGTTGGAATAGGACAGGAACGCGACGCGCGGGTCGTGGCCCATACGACGTGCGACCGCGACGGTGCCTATAGCAATGCCAGCCAATTCCTCAGCCGACGGACGCTCGTTGACGGTCGTGTCGGCGAGGAAGACGGTCTTGTCCTTCGATACCATGACGTGGATGCCGAAGGGTATACGTCCCGGTGCCGGGTCCATGACACGCTTCACTTCGCGCAACGTCTGCGCATAGGGGCGCGTCATGCCTGTGATCATCGCGTCTGCCACACCCATCTTGACCAGCAGCGTGCCAAAGATGTTGCGGTCTCGATTGACCATCCGCTCACAATCGCGCCGCAGATAGCCACGCCGCTGGAGCCTCTGGTAAAGCATATCCACCATGTCAGGGACGAGCGGCGAGTTGACGCTGTTGTGCAGTTCGAAACTGTCGGGATCGGAGACGCCCAATGCCCTCAACCTGTCCTTCACCACTTCGCGCCCGACCAGCACAGGGATGCCATAGCCAAGATCGCGGAACTGGATCGCAGCGCGCAGAACGACTTCCTCCTCACCTTCTGCGAAAACGACGCGCTTGGGGTTCGCCTTCGCCACTTCGTAGGCAGAGTTGAGGACCGATGTTGTCGGATTGAGCCTGGCCTTAAGCGACTGGCGATAAGCCGCCATGTCCGCGATCGGCTTTTGCGCGACACCAGTGTCCATCGCAGCCTGGGCGACGGCAGCGGGGACCACCTCCATCAGCCGCGGATCAAACGGCGCGGGAATGATATAATCCGGCCCGAAACTGTGCGAGCGACCATAGGCCTTCGCCACTTCTTCCGGCACCTGCTGGCGCGCTAGGTCGGCGATCGCCTTGGCAGCCGCGAGCTTCATGGCGTCGTTGATGCCGGTCGCCCGGACATCCAGCGCGCCGCGGAAGATGAAGGGGAAGCCCAGGACGTTGTTCACCTGGTTGGGGAAGTCCGACCGGCCCGTCGCGACGATCACGTCGGGACGCGCGGCCTTCGCGTCGGGCGGCAGGATTTCAGGATCGGGATTCGCCATCGCGAAGATGATCGGCCTGTCCGCCATGGACTTCACCATGTCGACCGACATCGCCCCTGCGACAGAGAGACCCAGGAACACGTCTGCGCCCTTGACCGCTTCGGCGAGCGTTCGCGCGTCGGTTTTCACCGCATGGGCCGACTTCCACTGGTTCATGCCCTCGGCGCGGCCCTGATAGATTACGCCCTTGCTGTCGCACATGATGACGTTGTCGTTGGGGACGCCCAGCGCCTTGATCAGTTCGGTGCACGAGATGGAGGCGGCCCCGGCGCCGTTCACCACCACCTTCATGTCCTTCATGTCGCGCCCGGTCAGCAGCGCGGCGTTGATGACGCCCGCCGCCGCGATGATGGCGGTACCGTGCTGGTCATCATGGAACACGGGAATGTTCATCCGCTCCTTCAGCGTCTGTTCGATGATGAAGCATTCGGGCGCCTTGATATCCTCAAGGTTGATGCCGCCGAAGCTCGGCTCCATCAGTTCCACGGCATCGATGAAGCGATCGACGTCCTCGGTCTTGAGTTCGATATCGATCGAATCGACATCGGCGAAGCGTTTGAAGAGGACGGCCTTACCCTCCATCACGGGCTTGGAGGCCAGCGCGCCGAGATTGCCGAGACCCAGGATCGCCGTGCCGTTGGATATGACCGCTACGAGGTTCCCCTTGGCGGTGTAATCATAAGCGGTCGCCGGATCTTGCGCGATGGCGCGTACGGGTACGGCGACGCCGGGTGAATAGGCAAGACTCAGGTCGCGCTGCGTTGCCATCGGCTTGGACGCGATAATCTCGATCTTTCCAGGGCGACCTGTCGCGTGAAAATACAGGGCCTCTCGTTCAGAAAATTCAACATTAGCGTCTTTTGACATGTTTTTATCCACTTTACGGAACAAAGCCACGTCTTAGCGGCAACCATATCTTATGAGCAAGAGCGAGAAACGCAATTTGGCAGTGGTCGTAGCGAAGCGCTGGAAACCGTCTCGCCTTACCGCTATCCGCTCCACGATGGGCCGTGAGACAAAAAGCATCAGCGAGGGAACAGCGCAGCCGACGCCGATGATGGCGCAATATCTGGCGCTGAAGGCGCAAGCGGATGATTGCTTGCTCTTCTATCGCATGGGCGACTTTTTCGAATTGTTCTTCGACGATGCAAAAGCGGCGGCGGCAACGCTGGACATAGCGCTCACCAGTCGCGGTGAGCATCAGGGCGCACCGATCCCGATGTGCGGCGTGCCGGTTCACAGTTCAGAGGCCTACCTCGCGCGGCTGATCAAGGCAGGGCACCGCGTCGCCATTGCCGAACAGACCGAGACTCCGGCGCAGGCAAAAGCGCGCGGCGGCAAGGCGCTCGTCGCGCGCGACATCGTCCGCTACGTGACGGCGGGTACGCTTACGGAGGAAACGCTGCTCGACGCGCGGCGAGACAATATGCTCGTCGCGCTGGCACAACTCGGAAGCGA
>CAJYHD010000816.1 GCA_913773715.1 uncultured Sphingobium sp. | reverse complement strand
CCGAGCAGCCCGACGTCACCGTGACGCCGCAGCCGCAGACGGCGCGCCTCGCCTATCTCATGCTCGCCACCCTCGGAAGGTAACGGCCTCCAATGACCCCTGCCCAAGTCAAGTCGAAGATCTGGATGAGCACCGCCAAGGGCGCGGTGCTGCCCATGGCGACGCTGATGGTCGTGCTGTTCATGATGGTGCCGGTGCCCGCCTTCCTGCTGGACGTGGGCTTCATCACCAACATCATGATCGCGCTCGCGGTGCTGATGGTGGCGCTCAATGCCGCCAAGCCGCTCGACTTTTCCAGCTTCCCCACCGTGCTGTTGTTCGCGACGCTGCTGCGCCTGGCGCTCAACGTCGCATCGACCCGTGTCGTGCTGGTGTCGGGACATGAGGGCACGGACGCGGCGGGGCAGGTGATCGAGGCGTTCGGCCACTTCCTGATCGGCGGCGACTATATCGTCGGCATCTTCGTCTTCTCGATCCTGATGATCATCAACCTGGTCGTCATCACCAAGGGCGCGGGCCGCGTATCCGAAGTGTCGGCGCGTTTCACCCTCGACGCCTTGCCCGGCAAGCAGATGGCGATCGACGCGGACTTGAACGCTGGCCTGCTGACGCCCGAAGAAGCCAAGATCCGCCGACAGGAAGTTGCGACCGAGGCTGACTTCTACGGATCGATGGACGGTGCCAGCAAGTTCGTGAAGGGTGACGCGGTCGCGGGCATCCTGATCCTCGTCATCAACATCGTCGGTGGCATCATCCTGGGCGTCGTCAGCCACAAGCTGGCGATCGGCGAAGCGGCGCAGACCTATGTGATGCTCGCCATCGGCGACGCGCTGGTGGCGCAGATCCCCGCGCTGCTGCTGTCGATCGCGGCGGCCTCCATCGTTACGCGCGTCAAGAGCGAGGGCGACCTGTCGGGCCAGATCGCGACGCAGTTCGGCACGGGCAAGGCCTGGGTGCCGGTCGCCGCGATCCTCGGTTTCCTCGGCATCCTGCCGGGCATGCCGCACTTCATCATCCTGACCGCCGCGGCCTTTTCCGGCTTCATCGCCTGGAAACTGCGCAAGGCTGCGCAGAAGAAGGCGGCGGAGCCTGCTCCGGCAGCGCCCGCGCCCAACCCCGCCGTCATCGAATGGGACGACGTGTCGGACGGTGCGCTGCTCGGCCTCGAAATCGGCTATGGCCTCATTGGGCTGGTGGACGAGCGCAAGGGTGCGCCGCTGATGGCGCGCATCACCGGCATCCGCCGCCAGCTGTCGAAGGAACTGGGCTTCGTCGTACCGATGGTTCGCGTGAAGGACAATCTGGCGCTGGAAGCCAATCAGTATCGCATCACCATCGCAGGCGTGGTCGTCGGCGAGGACGAAGTGTTTCCCGACGATCTGCTGGCGCTCGACAGCGGCGCGCTGGAAGGCACGGTTTCCGGCCGCGAGGCGAAAGACCCGACCTTCGGCCTCGATGCCGTCTGGATTTCGCCGACCAAGCGCAGCGAGGCGGTCGTCGCGGGCTATACCGTGGTCGATCCGCCGACGGTCGTCGCGACGCACCTCAACCAGCTGATCGCGATGAACGCCGCCGAGATGTTCGGCCTGGACGAAGCACGCAAGCTGCTCGACAATCTGAAGGAGGTCGCGCCGCAACTGGTCGATGGCCTGACGCCGGGGCTGCTGAGCCTCACGCAGATCAGCGCGCTGTGCCGTGCGCTGCTGACCGAAGGTATCGCGCTCAAGGACTTCCGCCGCATCTGCGTGGCGATGGTCGATGCCGCGCGGCCCGACATGAGCATGGATCAGCTGGTCGAAGCGGTTCGCCAGCGGATCGGCGCGCTCATCATCCAGGGGCTGGTGCCGGTCAAGATGCCGCTGCCGGTCATCACGCTCGACGGCGATCTGGAAGCGATGCTGGCGCAAGCGATGCGGGTCGCGGGCGATGCGCGCCACCCGATCGAGCCGAGCCTCGCCAACAAGATCGTCGAATCGGTTGTCCATGCCGCCCGTCCGCTGATGGGGCAGGCGCGCACCTTCGCGATCGTCACTTCTCCTGCGGCGCGCCGTGCGCTCGCTCGCCTGTTCAAGCCGCACCTGCCCGAAACGCCGGTGCTGTCCTTCCTCGAAATCCCGGACGGGAAGGGCGTCGAAGTGGTTGCGGTCGTCGGCGGCGAGCAGCGTGCCATTCCCCGCCACGACGCCGCCCCCACCCGCGAACGCATCGCCTGAGGATAAACGCCGATGTTCATGAGCAAGGTCAACGCCGGTGCCCACACCTATGCCAAGCCGGGCGACAATAGTCCCGAGCGGCTGGCGCGGCAATATATGCCGCTGGTGCGCAAGATAGCCTGGCATGTGCATGGCCGCGTATCGACCGCAATCGACATAGAGGATCTGCTTCAGATCGGCATGGTTGCGCTGGTCGAGTCGGCGAACGGCTTCGAGGATCGGGGCATGGGCTTTGCTTCCTACGCGCAACTGCGCGTGCGCGGCGCGATGATCGATCATCTGCGGCGGCAGGCGACGCTGACGCGTTCGGCGATGGCGTCGCGCAAGGAACTGGGTAAGGTCCGCAACCGGCTGGAGCAGAAGCTTGGCCGCTTGCCGACCGAAGCGGAAATGTGCGCCGACATGGAGATGGACCCGGTCGCCTTCCGCGAACTGGCCGACAGCGTCGAGATGGTTCAGCATACCAGCATGGACGAGGTCTATTCGGACCAGTCGATGTGGTTTGCCGACAATGAGGATCGCGCCGACGAGGTGCTGGAGCGCGAATCGCTGAAAGCCGTGCTGGCGAAGTGCATCGGCGAGCTGCCGCAGCGCGAGGCGATGGTGCTGCAACTCTATTTCGTCGAGGAGATGAACCTCGAGGAAATCGGGCTGACGCTCGACATCGGCGCGGCCCGCGTGTGCCAGATCAAGAAGGCGGCGCTCGACAAGCTGCGTGAGAAATTGCGCGACTGGGACGATT
>CAJYHD010000815.1 GCA_913773715.1 uncultured Sphingobium sp. | reverse complement strand
ACCGGGCTTTGGTGGTCCTATGGCTGGTATCGCGACGGCGTGCAGGCAGTGCTGGTCGGCAGCGCCGCCAAAGCGGAGGAGCATGGCAAAGCTAAGGCCAAGACCGAAAAGGAGGCCGCTCCCGACTTCCCGCGCGTCTGGCGCAGCTTGTCCGACGTGACGCCCATTTCCAGTTATGATCAACTCACGCTCGTGGTGCGCGACGGGCCGGTGGTGCAGGTCCGCGCGCGGTTGAGGGACGGGCGACACGATCGCGTATCCGATGAAATCTCAATCGACGGCCGCACCGGCGCAGTCACATCCTTCATCCCCTATGCACGGCGCAGTGTCGGGCAGGACATCATCACCAGCATCTTTGAGATCCATCGCGGCGCCTATTTCGGCATATTGGGGCGGATCGGCATCCTGCTCGCCAGCCTCACCATGCCGCTTTTCACCGTTACGGGCTTCCTGCTGTATTTCGCGCGCCGACGATCCAAAAAGGCGCTCGCCGCCGCAGAAGCCGAACTGGCGAAGACACCCGTCGCGCCACCGCCCGATCGGGCAAAGATGCTCGTGGCCTATGCCAGCCAGACGGGCGGAGCCGAACGCCTCGCTCGCCTGACCGCCAGCGCGTTGCCCGACGCAGCAGTAATCCCGCTGCAAAAACTCGACGTCGCGCAGCTGGCCCGCATCGAAAAACTGTTCATCGTCGCCAGCACCTACGGTGAGGGCGAGCCGCCCGACATGGCCCGCGCCTTCGCCCGCAGGCTGAAGCCCGACGCGAACGATTTGCCGGACCTCAGCTACGCCGTGCTGGCGCTGGGCGATCGGGAATATCCCGATTTCTGCGCCTTCGGTCATCGCATCGACCAGTGGCTGCATGATAGCGGTGCGCATCGCCTGTTCGACATCGTCGAGATGGACGGCGAAGATGCCGATGCGCAGCGCCAGTGGCAGCAGCAATTGGGCGGCATCGGCGCGCGTACGGACCAACCCGACTGGGCGCCCGCCGCCATGGGGCAATGGCGATTGGTCGAGCGTCGTCTGCTCAATCCGGGCAGCAGTGGCGGCCCGATCTTCCATGTCGCGCTGGAACCGCTCGATCCTGCCGATTTGGCATGGCAGGCCGGCGACATTATCGAAGTCCTGCCACGACAGGATGCAGCCCGGATCGACGCTTTTGCCAAGCAAACAGGATGCACGCTCGACACCGACTTGCACGATTGGCTGGCAACACGCATCCTGCCGATCGACGCCGCGCCGGGCATTGATCCTGCATCACTCCGCCCGCTTGCACACCGCGAATATTCGATCGCATCCATATCGTCATCGGGCCGGATCGACCTCATCGTCCGCCAGTGCCAGGCAGACGATGGCTTCCCCGGCCTCGGCTCCGGCTGGCTTACTCAAGGTGGGAACGTGGGCAGCGTCATCGAAGCGCGTATTCGCAGCAACCCGGCCTTCCACGCGCCACAGGACCAAAATATTCCATTGCTGCTGATCGGCAACGGCACGGGCCTCGCCGGTCTGCTTGCCCATGCCCGCGCCCGCGCCGAACAGGGCGGTGCGCCCGTCCACCTCTTCTGGGGCGAGCGTCACCCCGATCAAGACGACATCCACCGCGACGAGATCGTACGGCTGTTCGAGGCGGGCGTCATCGCCACCACCGACATCGCCTGGTCGCGGCATGAGGCCGAGCGTGCTTATGTGCAGGACCGGCTGCGCGCCCGCGCAGACCTCATCCGAACGCTCATATTCGAAGGCGCGGCCATCTATGTCTGCGGCAGCATCACAGGAATGGCCCCCGCCGTCCATGCCACGCTCGCCGAAATTGTCGGCGAGGAGGTGCTGGAGCGCATGGTCGAAACCGGCTTCTATCGCCGCGACATCTATTGATTGAATGACCCCTGACATGAAAACAGCGCCGCCCCCAAGGGAAGGGGCGGCGCCGTGTGTCGTCCCGTGTCGGCGGGACGATAGCGAAAAGAGGATCAGGCGATCGCGTCTTCGACCGGAGTGTAGGGCAGGCCCAGATCGTCGGCGACGGCCTGATAGGTGACCTTGCCGTCCCAGATATTGAGGCCCGCGCGCAGATGCTCGTCCGAACGCAGCGCTTCCTTCCATCCCCGCTCAGCGATGCGCAGCGCATGCGGCAGCGTGACGTTGTTCAGTGCGTAGGTACTGGTGCGCGCAACCGCGCCGGGCATGTTGGCGACGCAGTAATGAACGACGCCATCGACGACATAGGTCGGCTCGGCATGGGTGGTCGCATGGCTGGTTTCGAAGCAACCACCCTGATCGATCGCGACATCGACCAGCACCGCGCCCTTCTTCATCGTCTTGAGCATGTCGGCGGTGACCAGCTTGGGCGCGGCCGCGCCAGGGATCAGTACCGCACCGATCACCAAATCGGCTTCGGCGATGCACTCGGCCAGATTTGCCTTGTTCGAGAAACGGGTCTTGGCGCGCGCCTCGAAATACATGCCGAGCTTTTCCAGCACTTCCGGGCTGCGGTCGAGAATGGTGACGTCCGCGCCCAGCCCGGCGGCCATCTGCGCCGCGTTGAAGCCGACTACGCCGCCACCGATCACCGCAACCTTGGCGGGCAGCACGCCTGGCACGCCGCCCAGCAGCACGCCGCGACCGCCATGCGCCTTTTCCAGCGCCGTCGCGCCCGCCTGAATCGCCATGCGGCCAGCCACCTGGCTCATCGGCTTCAGCAGCGGCAGGCCACCACTGGCGTCCGTCACCGTCTCGTAGGCGATGCAGGTCGCGCCGCTCTTGATGAGGTCGCGGGTCTGCTCGGGATCGGGCGCGAGGTGGAGGTATGTGTAAAGAATCTGGCCGGGGCGCAGCATCGCGCGCTCGCCTGCCTGCGGTTCCTTCACCTTCACGACCATCTCGGCGGTAGCAAAGATTTCGGCGGCGGTGGCGATGATGTCCGCGCCTGCTTTGCGATACTGATCATCGTGCGCGCCGATGCCGTCGCCCGCGCCGGTTTCGACCAGCACGCGATGGCCATGCGCCGTCAGTTCATGGACGCTCTCGGGGGTCAGCCCGACGCGATATTCGTGATTCTTGATTTCCTTTACGGTGCCGACAATCATTTCGCTCTCCAAAAATATGGCGGGTCTCTGCAACCCCTGCCGCATCATCATAGCGTGATTCGCGTGACGAGACTTTGCTCATTTCGACACTTTCATCTGTGTTTGCGGGATAGTATTGCGTATTTTTTTATCTGATAGGAGAATTCTGCGTGGACCGCTTCGACATCGCAATATTGGAAGCGTTGCAGGACGATAGCAGTCGATCCATGCAGGACGTCAGCGAGATAGCCGGTCTATCTCCATCCGCCTGCCACCGCCGGATCAAGTCGCTCGAAGACAACGGCGTGATTGCTGGCTATTCGGTACGGCTCGACCCAGTGGCATTGGGCCTTGGCCTGCACGCCTTCGTCGAAATATCGCTGACCAGCCAAAGTCGGGAAGCCATGGATCGCTTCGAGACCGCAGTGATGGATTTCCCCGAGATCCTCGAATGCCACCTGATGGCGGGCAACGCGGACTATCTGCTGCGTGTCGCCGCCGCCGATCTCAATGGGTTCGACGCCATACATCGCGACTGTCTGGCGCGTCTGCCAGGCGTGTCCGCGATCCGCACCAGTTTTGCCATCCGCCGCATTCGCGACAGGCAAGGTTATCGGCTACGCGGCCTTATGGTGCCGTCCTAACCGGCACGGGCGCATTGCAGATATCGACGCCACCCGCCGGACGATCGTAAAAATCATCCTTCCGGTTCGCGCGCAGCCGCAGATAGTCGGCAAAGCTCCTGGACGCGACATCCATGACCTGAAACTTCGGCTGCGCCTTCTCCGGCAATTCGCTCGCCAGACGGACCGACAGGATCGGGACCTTATGCTCGCTGTCGGTGTAGAAACCCAGATCGCCCGATCCGCGCGGCAGGCTGGACAATGCCGCCATGCCTTCGATCACGCGGCCGACGACCGCGATGTTGCGATCGAGCTGACGCGGCGCCTGCCCGATCACGGCATAAAGTTCGGCCCCGGTGCCCGCATCGGGCGACATGTTGCGACCGACGCCGACAAATCCGTAGCAATGCGGCAGCCAGCCCTGACCCTTCTCCATAGCCACCGGCCAGCCATCGACGAAGCCGGTCGCGGGTGTATAGGGATCGGGGTAGGGCAGTGGCGTGACGGCGCCCTTCACCGGCTGGACGTAATCGGCGGCGCTGGTCGGCGACAGGCCCGGAGGTAGCGGCTTTTTCTCGCTGGCATCGCCCCACTGCACGACGTAATTATCCTGCACCCGGTTGATGCTCGTCCCGTCCCACCAGTGCGCCTTTGCCAGAAGCTGGATGTTGCCCACATGACGGGGAGCGAGCGTCGGCGCGAGCTGGATGACGACGCGCTTGCCGCCCTCTATTATCAGGACCAGTAACTGTTCCGGCGGGATCATCCTCCAGTCAGACGCAGGCGCTGCTGCTACGACGGCGGATGGCGTTGCTGGCGCATCCGCGGCAACGGCAGGAACAGCAGCACCAAGCAGGCTGGCGAACAGAAGCGAATATCTCGTCATGGCCCCATCAAAGAGCGCGCGCGCAATAAAGTAAAGCATCCCCTTGCCACCATGCCCGACCCGCGATAGGGAGCCGCACTTCCAGAGCATGCGGAGCGGTGGCCGAGTGGTCGAAGGCGCTCGCCTGGAAAGTGAGTATACGTCAAAAGCGTATCGAGGGTTCGAATCCCTCCCGCTCCGCCACGGACCATTCCACAGGGGTCCATAAAAGACCACTGGTCTCGACGTTTTCCTCCTGATTACCGATGCTTAGAAGACCGGTTCGGCCTCGGCCGTCCGTACCCGTCCACGCCCATCCACCGATTCGGAGGGCTCGAAACGAGGTACGCGCGGTCGAAAAACGAGGTATCTCGAGGAGACCGAACATGCTCACCGATACGAAGGTTCGCACGGCGAAACCGCGCCCGAAACCGTACAAGCTCGCCGACGCCAATCGCCTGTTCCTGCTCGTCGCCCCCGGCGGCGGCAAGCTGTGGCGATGGAACTACACCTATGACGGCAAGAACAAGACCATGGCTTTCGGGGCCTATCCGCTGGTCTCGCTGGCCGATGCCCGCGGCAAGCGGGACGAGGCCTACACCTTGCTGTGCGAAGGCCGTGATCCCGCCGTTGCCAAGAAGATGAAGATCGACGCCAACCTAGAAGCCAGCCGGCAAACCTTCGAGCGAGTTGCGCGCGAATGGCATGCCAACGCGAAAGCGCAATGGGCTAGGGTCCACGCGGCAGACGTCATTCGCAGCCTGGAACGCGACGTCTTCCCGACCATCGGCGACATGCCGATCGGGCAGCTTACCCCGCCACTCGTGCTCGGAGTGCTCCGAGAAGTCGAAGCGCGTGGATCCATCGAGACGGCAAAGCGCATCCGCCAGCGGATATCGCACGTCTTCATCTACGGAATTGCGCAGGGCATCGTGCAAAGCGATCCGGCCGAAAAGCTCGGCAAGGTTTTGAAGCCTTTGCGCAAGGGGCGCCAGCCAGCGATCACCGAACTCATGCCCCTGCGTCAGATGATCATCGCAGCCGAAGGCGACTACGCCCGCCCGATCACTCGCTTGGCTCTCCGTCTCCTCGCACTTACGGCCGTGCGGCCCAGCGAACTGCGCGGCGCGCGTTGGGACGAGTTCGAGGACCTCAACGACAAGCTTCCGCTTTGGCGCATTCCGGCCTCCCGCATGAAGGGTGACCTCGAGAGAAAAGACGAGCTAAATGGTGATCACCTCGTACCTTTGACGCCGCAGTGCCTAGCCGTCCTGCGGGCTCTTTGGCCTCTTACCGGCGAGGGAGACTTTGTCTTTCCGAGCAATCGCCACACGCACCGGCCAATGAGTGAGAACGCCATCGGGTATCTGCTCAACCGAGCAGGCTACCATGGTCATCATGTGCCACATGGGTTTCGCGCGGCCTTTTCGACCATCATGAACGAATGGGCCGAACGCGACGGAAAGGATCATGATCGGCAGGTCATCGATCTGATGCTGGCCCATGTCCCGACAGCGAAGGTCGAGGGTGTCTACAATCGCGCCGCCTACATGCCACGGCGGCGCGAGTTGGCGACGATCTGGGCTGATATGCTAAGCGAGGGGCTGCCCGATCCGGCGGCTCTTCTCGATCGCCCATCGAAACCCGCGGGGTACAACCCGCGCCGCCGTTCCCCGATTGCTGCCGGCTCGGAATTCCGCTTTCCGGCGCGGCGGCGCGTCGCGGCCTGACTTATCGGCGCGGTCCGTGGCCACAATTCACATAGCCGCCGATCGCGCCGAGGATGAACTTGACCTCGAGATGGACGTCTCGCGGCATCTCGTCGTTGGTTTTCAGGCCGTCGAAGAAGGTCGCGACGGCCGCCGTCTTGAGGTCCATGACGTGATTGACGAGGCGCTCTTCCTTGATGGTCTTCGTCTCTCCCTGGCGAATCCAGCGGGTGAGGAAGATCACCACGCAAAGCGCGTAGCGGAACACGAATGTGTCGAGCGCCCGGCGCAAGTCCCGCGGATGAAACTGCGGCTGTATGCTGAGCGAGCGGAGCAGCATCTTGTGCATGTCCATGCTCAGATGGATGAGCTTGCGCTGCAGGTCTTCGCTGTACGGAATCCGCTTGCGCAGGCGATCGAGGTCACCCTTCTCGAAGATGGTCGTGCATCGCTCGAAGAGCGTGAGGATGTTACCGACATTGGCCCGCAGATCGGCGATCTGGTCCCGGGACTGTTCCTCCATCAGCGAGAAATGGGCATTGGTGAGATCGTCGTCCGCCACGTCGATCACGGTCCGGCAATAGGCGCCGAAATTCGCTGTCTGGGCGGGTTCGATCAGGCGGTTGCACAGGCCTTTGCTCACGCCACTGTCGCGATAGAGATCATGCGTGCTGCGCAGGATGATGACTTGCCGGGGATGACCGCAGAGGGTCTGGAGCAGCTTGCGACCATTCTTCGCTGCGGCATCCTTGTGAACTTCGACGAGCGTCATCTCGGGGATCACGGCGAAGTTCGCCGCGGACCGAGCGAGGAATTCGGTCAGTGCGGCGTCACTCAGCCAATTCGTGTCGATCACAAAGCGCCCGGCCATACCGCTTCGATCTCCCCTCGCTTGCCAATCGCCAGCCCGACGGTCATCCGCGCCAGCCGCGGCCACCCTCGACGTCCCCGCGCGCGCGCAGCAGGTCGCCCAGCGGGCGTCCGTCGACCGTGCAATATCCGATCACGCGATCATAGCTTCGTCGGCCCGCACGGCAGGCCAGCACACGGCCCATGACGAGCTGCTCGAGAAGACGCTTCGCTTCTGCACCGCCGCGCTCGTGGAGTTCTGGCGCGTAGAAATCTCCGAGGCGTACTTCTATCCATTGGTCGGGACGACGCTCCGGACCGACGCACAGGCTGTCGCCGTCGCCGATGTAGCGAACGACCCCTGTGAAGCGGGCACCCTTCGGTGGAAGCCGGCCTTCGCACGGATCGGCCCAGGCCGGCACCGACCACAGGCAAGCCAACGCAACCGCGCCGATCAGAGTCCGAATACCAGGCATCGCGTCCTTCAGAGCGCCAGCGAGCGCTGTGCTGGCCGCTTCGCGCCGATCTCCTCGACGAGGAACAGGCGGGCCGGCGGCGTCACCAGCAGATCGATCTCGGGGACCGTCGCGTCGAGCCAGTCCATGACCTGCCGACGGAGGATGATCGCACCGTGCCTCTCCTGATACTGGGAGACTTCCGGATTGGCGGAGACCGTGATGATACGGAATGCGAGTGGCCAGTCGCCCATTGCCGGGTCCCATACCCCGGCGAGATAGAAGAAGTTCCCGTCCTCGAGCGTCACGCGATAGCGCTTGTCGCCAACCCGCATCTGGAATTCCGACGCCGGAATGAGGCAGCGATGAGCCGGAAAGGTCTTTCCCTCCGATCGCACGAACCGGAATTCGACCCCGTCGGTGAACCGCGGATTGGAACCCCAGTGCGCGTTCACGATCTCCTTCTTGCCAGGTTCGTCCGGTTTGTATCGGATGATCGGGCGAAGACTGCCCTCGGGGGCGTCGGAGTCGAAAGGTGTCGCTGTCGCACTCATAGTTTAGAACATAATGTGAACACGAGTGAGTCGCAAGTTGAAGCAGGAGCATTCGCCTCATGTGCAATGATTACCGCCTTGAGGTAGAGATCGCCTCGATCATGGAGGACTTCGACGACCTCGAGATCAACATCGAAACGCCAGAGGGCATTCCGAACGTCGAGCCCCGGGCAGACATCAAGATGACCGACGTGGCGCCGATCGTCCGCACCGTCGACGGCCGACGTGGGGCGGGCCAGCTCGTAAACCGACGATGGAGCTGGCCGGGCCAGAACAAGCGGCCGGTCTACAATTATCGCTCCGAAAGCCGAGACTTCACGTCGCATCGCTGCCTGATCCTGGCCGACGGATTCTACGAGTTTACCGACCCGGAGGTCCCGAAGCAGAAGCGCCTCGACAAATGGCTGTTCACAATGCTCGATCATCGCTGGTTCTGCATCGCAGGCATCTGGCGCTCGCATCCCGAGATCGGTGAAGCATTCACGATGCTGACGATGGATGCGGGCGAGGATGTCGCACCGTACCATCATCGTCAGATCATCCCGCTCCCACGCGACCGGTGGGCTGACTGGCTCGATCCGACCGTGCCTGCGCAGGATGTCCTCGGCTACATGCCCAAGGGCTCCTTGCCGGTCACGCGGGTCTATCCGCCCCCGCCGGAGGCGCCGGCACAGGCCGCGCTGATCTAGGTCGCCGAGCTTCCGGTTCCAGGGCGAAACTGATCCGCCGTCACGCCCAGCGCGGCCTTCGACCACCGAGCGAACTCCGCGTTGGAATCCAGGACCTCCCAGAGGTTCGAATTGCCGGAGAAGCGGCGCATCGCCTTGGCACGGATCGATGTCGGCGGAGCAGCCAGGATGTAGTCGTTGGAGCAACAGCTCTCGAGCCAGTCTTCCATGTTCGGCGACACGAAGATCAGGTGCCCACCGTGGCCCTGAAGGTCCTGCTCAAGCTGCTCGGCGAGCGATCGCGCGGCATCATCCTTGTCGAGGATCGCCGCCACGTTTCCGTGTCCGGTCTGGAGGAGGTTCCGCACGAGACTGGGGACGTTCAAAGAGCCGCCCGCGGCCCAGATCCGGATCGATGTCGAGCGGTCCGGCGCCATCCTCTCGACAAGCCTGCGCAGCCCGATCTCGTCATTGGCGCCCTCGACAACGACGTCCCACAGCGGCGCGACCGACGTCGTGTCATGTGTCGGATCTTCGGGCTCGGCGAACTCGTCCGGGGCGAGAGGCAGATAGGGCTGACCTTCTTCGGCCGCGTACCGCAGCTTCTTTAACATCGCCGCAGAGAAGCTGATGTCGCCGCGCTCGACCATCCGGAAGTCCTCGCCCGAGAAGAGGACGAGGTTGATCTCCTTGCCCGCCTTCAACGCATCGATCGCATCCTTCGAATATCCCGACATCGAGATGAACACGCCGATCGTCCCGACGAGCTTGCCATCCACCTTGCCCTTGAAGGCGTAGAGATCGGATGCCGGCATCGGCTCGCGCCGCCACTTCGCTTCCAGCAGATAAACCCGATCTCGCAGAACGAACGAGCCGTCGACTTCCTCGCCCGGCGGCCTGAAGCTGGTGCGTGGCTCGAGCTTCTCGCGAGCAAGAAGCGCGTTGATGATCCGCTCGAATGCTCGGCCGCGATTCTGGAACCAGATCGGCGGCGCCTTTTCGGGCGGCGTCGACCACGCATCGAGCGTGGGTGGTATGGAGGCGGTCGCTTCGCTCAACGGTCGGATTCTACATTGTGGTTGTGTCGCACCGTCCGATAGCACCCTCGGCGGGGCCGCCGCACGCTATTGATAGCAATGGCTTGACGAGACCATGCGAGTCGTCGGAACATAAAGGGAACGTATGAGTCGATTCCCATCAGATGCCGAACCAGTCCGTCCCGACCGATACCACGCGTGCGCACACGATCGAGACCCTTCGTGCGGCGGTCGCGGGCACGGTCGCGACCGGCGCGCCGCCACTGCCTTTCGGTATCGAGGCGCTTGATTGCCGGCTCGGCATCGGCGGAATCGATGGCGCAGGATTGCACGAGATCAGCGGCTCATCCCCGACATTTGGTGACGACGCAGCAGCCACGTTGTTCGTCGTCGGCATCGCTGCACGTTTTGCGACCAGGCCGGGCACCAACGTCGCTTGGGCACTGACCCGCTTCGACCTCTACGCACCCGGTGTCGAGCAGGCCGGGCTTCCTGCAGGAAAGCTCCTGTACCTGCAGGGCCGGAACGAGATCGAGGCGTTGGCACTTGCCGAGGACGCCCTGCGGGAGAGTTGCTTCGCGGCCGTCATCGCCGAGGTGAAGGTCGCCGATCAGACGGCGACGCGACGTCTTCAGCTCGCTGCCGCCGACGGAAAGACCCCCATGCTCCTGCTGCGGCGATGGGTAAAAGCCGGTCGTGATCCGCTTGATCGGCCGTCTGCGGCGACGACCCGGTGGCGGATCGCCTGCGCGCCCTCTGTCCCTCTTCCCGCGCCGGGGGTGGGACGCAGCTGCTGGACGGTCGAACTTGTCCGGCAGCGGAATGGCCATCCCTTCACCATCATGATCGAGGCTTGCGATGACACGGGTCGCCTCGCTCTTCCTGCCGCAGCTGCCGATCGAGCGGTTGTGGAGGCAAGAGCGGCCAGCCAGGCCGCGTGAGCCTCGCGCCGGCGCATCGCCGGTCCTCGCCCAGCCTGTCGACGACGATCCCGGCGCCTGCTCTGTGCCGCGGGGTGGCGGCTGGCGCCCTGGTGCCCGCTGGGCGCGCGATGGCGCATTGACGAAGGCGCAGGTCGCCGAACAGGTTTCGAGACTGCCGGCGCACCAGCGCCTTCGTCAATGCGCCATCGCGCGCCCAGCGGGCACCAGGGCGCCAGCCGCCACCCCGCGGCACAGAGCAGGCGCCGGGATCGTCGTCGACAGGCTGGGCGAG
>CAJYHD010000814.1 GCA_913773715.1 uncultured Sphingobium sp. | reverse complement strand
GTCGTGCCCAATGGCGTTGCGCAGGACGCGGCAGAGGTCATCGACATGATCGGCGACGACTTCGGCCTCCTCCTCCTGCGGGTCGTTCTGACGCCGGTCGAAGAAGGCGGAGAGGCAGTCGAGAATTTCGGTCGGTGGCTTCACATAATCGACGAGGCCAGTGCCGACAGCCGAGACGGGCATGCCGTCATAGCGGGCGCTGGTCGGTTCCTGCACGACGCAGACGCCGCCATGCTCCTTGATCGCGCGCAGGTCGGTGGTGCCGTCCGCCCCGGTACCTGACAGGATGACGCAGGCGGCGTTCGCCTGCTGATCCATGGCGAGCGAGACGAAGAAGTCGTCGATCGGACGGCGCAGGCCGCGCGGCTGGGCGAAGTCGGTGAGTTCGAGCGTGCCCCGGCTGATGGCGAGGCCGCGACCCGGCGGGATGATATAGACCTTGTCGGCAGCCAGCACTTCCCCACCCTCGCATTGCAAAACGTCGAGGTTGGTGTTGCGGTCAAGCAGCTGCGCCAGCATGCTTTCATGATTGGGGTCGAGATGCTGGACGATGACGAAAGCCATGCCGGTCGGCAGGCGCGCAGCGGACAGCATTTCGCGCAGCGCCTCCAGCCCGCCCGCCGATGCGCCGATACCGACGATCGGCACCTGATCGTGCGGCGGCCGGGCCCGATCGTCGGAGCGATCTTCCTGGGGGGAATAATCCGCCGTCACAGGAAACTGCTGTCGTCGAGATCGGACAAGGTCAGCCGAGCCTGGGCGATCGTCGTGGCGCTGTTGGCGATGGCGGTCAGCGATCCTTCGACGATGATGCCGCTTTCCGCCGCCAGCGGGGTCAGCTTCGACAGGGCGCTGCCGAGATCGCGATCGTAGGACTGGAGCATGTCGGGCTGGGCGCGGCTCACATCAAACTGCGAAGCAAAGATGTAACGAGTCTCACCACGCAAAGAGCGCAGGCGTGACATGTAGAGCAGATTGACGAAGGGCGTGCCATCCTTCTTGAAATTGATGATCATGGTGCGGACGTTGGGCGTTGCATCATTCGCGAGGAAGGCGCGCAGCTTGGCTCGCGGCTCCTGATTGTTGGCCTCGCCCTGAAGCATGCGGCAATTGTGACCGACGACGTCGCTCGACGGATAGCCGGTCAGGTCGCGAAAACCGCGATTGACGAGGACGAGCGGATTGTCATCGGCAGGAGAGGCCAGCGCAAGGGCTATCGGAGAATGTTCGAAGAAAGCGGCCAGTTCGTCGGGCACTGCGGCGTCACTCAAAATCTTACCCTCGCTCAACGACGTGCCGCTAGCCGACTGCCGCATGTTAAGTCCAACCAACCAGGGTGGAAAGCGTTTCCTGCCATGCCCGAGATTGCGGGGTTCGTCACGGACAAATGACGGTTTGCTACTCCCACCCTTCCCGCAGCGAAACAAACCAAAAGCGGGCCGCTTCGTTGACGGTGCGCAACAGGAGGACACTATGGACGATTTTTCGACTTCCCGGCGCGGCGTGATCGGCGGCGCGGCGATCGGCTTCGCGGCGGCGGCGAGCGGCCCGGCGGCGGCGCAGACTATGGCGACCGGTGGCGCGAAGCTGACCGATCCGCGCAGCAAATATCGGCGCGAGCCGTTTCCCGAACAGCGCCAGCCCTGGCCCGCGCTTGCCAGCAAGATGGACCCCCGCCCCGATCATGGCGAAACCAGCTATAAGGGGTCGGGCAAGCTGATGGGGCGCAAGGCGCTGATCACCGGGGGCGACAGCGGCATCGGCCGGGCGGCGGCAATCGCCTTCGCGCGCGAAGGGGCGGATGTCGCGATCAACTATTATCCGAGCGAGGAACCGGACGCCCGCGAGGTGGTGGACCTCATCCGGCAGGCAGGGCGCAAGGCGGTGGCGCTGCCCGCCGACATCCGCACGCTCAAAGCCTGCGAGGATGTCGTGAAGAAGGCGATCGCGGGGCTTGGCGGCCTCGACATCCTGGTCAACAACGCCGCCTATCAGCAAAGCAAGGCGGACATATTGGAGATCAGCGACGAGCAGTTCACGCGGACGTTCGAAACCAACGTCTATCATGTGTTCCGCTTCAGCAAGGCGGCGATCCCGTCGCTGCCGCCCGGCGCGGTGATCCTGAACACCGCATCGGTCAACAGCTATGATCCGGGCGAGGAGTTGATCGACTATGCCGCGACCAAGGCGGCGATCCTCAATCTGACCAAAGGCATGGCGAAGCAACTGGCGAAGAAGGGGATAAGGGTGAATGCCGTCGCACCGGGGCCGATCTGGACCCCGCTTCAGGTGGCGGGCGGGCAGTTGCCGGGAAAGCTCGGCGAGTTCGGGCAGGATACGCCGATGGGGCGCGCGGGGCAGCCGGCGGAGCTGGCGTCGCTGTTCGTGGCGCTGGCATCGGACGACAGCAGTTTCTCGACCGGCACGGCGGTTGGGGCGCATGGCGGGAAGGGAAATCCTTGAGGATCTACACCATCGGTTATGAAGGCACGACGCAGCCTGCGCTGATCGCAGCGCTGAAGGCGGCAGGTGTCGAATTGCTGGTCGATGTCCGGGCCGTTCCGCTGTCGCGGCGGCCCGGATTTTCGAAGAACATCCTTGCCGCTGGCCTCAAGGAAGCGGGGATCGATTATCTCGGTCTCAAGCCGCTGGGGACACCGGCGGCGGGGCGGGAGGCGGCGCGCAGGAAGCAGCATCAGAAGCTGGCGGAAATCTATGCCGGGCAGCTGGAACTGCCCGAGGCGATCGTCGCGGCAGAGCAGCTGAAGGATCTGGCGGCGGAGCGCCCCACCGCCCTCCTCTGCTTCGAGCGCGAGCCGGAGGGGTGCCACCGGCGGTTGCTGGTGGAGGCGGTGCTGCCCGATGCGGAGCGGATCGATCTGTTTCCCGATTAACCCCGGAAAGAAAATACCCCACCGGAGCAAGCTCGACGGTGGGGCCTAGGTTCAGGTGCCACTCCAAGGGGGGGAAAGAGTGACATGGGACATAATAGCCAGATCATATGAATGTTCCATGACCAAAAGGCGAATGCGGCGAAGCGAGCCGAAAGTGACAATGAAATGGACGAAAATCCGGGAATTTGCGTTTTGTGATTTCCTATTTTCTTCTGATATCAAATACTTGTTATTTCAGCCGCTTGCCAAAGGCGTGGTTTTGCGTGAAACATCGACTGTTCCACGCTGGCGCTGCCGCGATCTTACGGAACCGCAGAGCCAGTTCCTTCTTGATGCGCTATGCGTGCCCTCCCCTTGTTTTCCTTAAGCCATGCGATGCGCAGCAGCCTGCGTGCGTCGGTGGAGCGGCTGTTCGGCGAGGGGCGCGAGACGATCGACCTCGACACGCCGCCGGGCGATCCCGGACTGTTCGGGCCGGGATCGATGACGTGGAAAGTGCATGCGGACCTGACGACGATGATGGCGGGCGGAATCGCGGCGCTGCTGCTCCAGATGCTGCATCCCGCTGCGCTGGCGGGCATCTGGGACCATTCGCGCTGGCGGGAGGATCGCACCGGACGGCTGCGCCGCACTGCGCAGTTCATCGCCGCCACCAGCTACGGATCGGTGGCGGAGGCCGAGCGACTGATGGCGCGGGTCAACCGGGTGCATGGCACGATCGAGGGGGTGCTGCCCGACGGAACGCCGTACCGCGCGGACGATTCCGAACTGCTGCGCTGGGTGCATGTGGCGGAAACCTACAGCTTCCTCGCCGCCTATCGCCGCTATCTGGCGCCGAGCCTGCCCGAACGGGAGGCGCGGCGTTATTATGGCGAGATGGCGATGCTGGCGGACCGGCTGGGCGCGGCGGCGGTACCGGTGACGAGCTTGGATGTGCTGAATTATCTGGAGGGGATGCGGGGGGAGATGCGCTGCGACGAACGAACGCGAGAGGTCGCGGCGAGCCTGTTGACGCCCGAGCGCGGCGACCGATCGGCGATGGCGGCGCGGCTAGTGACGGAG
>CAJYHD010000813.1 GCA_913773715.1 uncultured Sphingobium sp. | reverse complement strand
CGTTTGCTGGCCACGCGAGGGCAGCATGCTCAACTTGCTGGCTCGAAAGCAACATCGTCATGAGCGAGATTTCCCCCACTCTTCCGTCCGCTGACACGATGCTGGCCGATGCCGAAAGCGCCACCGGGCTTTCAGACTGGGGCGGGCGCGATTTGTTTGAGCCCGAATTCCGGTCCCTTTTCACAGCGATGAGAGATTCGATAGTTGCGGATGCTCATTTGACTGCGCGAGGATTGGAGGGCGCCGAAATGCGGCTTCGCGACATGGCTGAGACCCGGCTGCGCATCGTTCATGATCGCCGGCAACGCCCGGAGATCGCGCGTCAACGGATCGTCTCGCCGATCATCATTTTGGGTTTGCCACGAGCCGGATCGACTTTCCTGCATAACCTTCTGGCACAGGACCCGGCCAATCGCGCCCCGCTCAGCTGGGAAATGCTTTTTCCGTCGCCGCCGCCGGCCGCCGAACAGAATGATCCCCGGATCGCCCGCGCTCAAAGACTGCTAGAAGGAAACGGCAATGCCGCGCCTGACATGGTGGACTTTCACGCCGGCGGTGCCGATCTTCCGGAAGAGTGCAATTTTCTGATGGAAGGTGTGGCCTGGTCAGACAATCTGTCCGGAGTGTGGAAGCTCAGCAGCTATAATCGGCTGCGTGCCGGGATGGATCCGCGCATCGCGTATGAAACCCACCGTTTCCTGCTGCAAGCCATCCAATCGACCATGCCGGATCGTCGCATGCTGCTGAAGAACCCGGGGCACATCTTCCATGTGGAGACTTTGCTGGCGACTTACCCCGATGCTTTGCTGGTGCAGACGCATCGTGATCCTGCCAAAGTCATGCCCTCAGTCACCGCCACCATCGCCACGATGCGGTCCTACAACAGCGACCTTTCGACGGACGAGAAGAGCATCGCACGGGGGAACAATCGCGCCTACGCGATCGGCTTGGCCAAGGTGATGGAGTTTCGCGCGACGCGCCCCGAAATCGACCAGCGGTTTCATGACGTTCATTTTCGCCAACTGATCCGCGCGCCAATTGAGACGGCACGGGCGATCTACGGCCATTTCGGCCTGCCTTTGAGCGATGAAGCGATCGACGCGATGGAGAACTGGCTGAAGAGCGCCGACGAACATCAGGCCAAGCGCAAGTTCAAGCTCGCCGATTTCGACCTGGACGAAGCCGGGATCGAGAGCGCCTTCGCTGGATACATCGACCATTATGGTATCGAGCGAGAGCGTCCGGCTTGACGGATCGGTGGCTGTAGCAGGGAAAGACGATGATTGATCTTTATGCCATCGGCAGCCCCAACGTGCTGAAAGTCCTGCTGCTCTTGGAAGAGTTGGAGCTGGCCTATCGGCTGCACCGCATCGATATCTTTGGCGCTGACCAGTTCACGCCAGAGTTTCGCGCCCTCAACCCGAACTGCAAGGTGCCGGTTATCGTCGATCCCGACGGTCCGGGCGGACGATCTATCACTGTCACCGAGTCTGGCGCGATCCTGTTCTACCTCGCGGAAAAGTTCGGGCGATTCCTGGAGAAAGAGGGGCCAGGGCGAACAGCCACGATGCAATGGCTGATGTTTCAAATGGGATCGGTCGGGCCGATGTTTGGCCAATCCAATCATTTCCGCCTCTCCGCCCCGCCAGGCCACGACTATGCGGTCAGCCGCTATGTCACGGAAGTGAGACGCCTTTACGACGTTCTCGAAGTGCGACTGTCCAACGCCGAATGGCTTGGAGGCGAGAGCTACTCGATTGCAGACATGGCTACCTGGCCGTGGGCCGCTTTCTATGCCGATCAGAATGGCGTGGACCTTGATACGCTGCCGGGTGTGAAACGCTGGGTGGCAGCGGTGGATGCGCGGCCGGCCACGGCGCGCGCGCGTCTCGATTGGCCGGCGTTGCAAGCCTTCGGACTGGAACGGCGCGCACAGGCCGACCCCGATGATGTCGACAAGCTGTTTGGCCGTGGCCGTCACGCTCGCCCGTGAATGTTCGCGTCATCTTGGCGGCCCTGGGGTCAGCCAGGCGTTAGGAGAAAAGTATGCAGGACATTGATCAGCTGGCACTAGCCGTTCTCAACACTCCGCAAGTGGATGCTGCGCGGCGCGATCTGGAAGAACTCTACGCAGCGGATAAAAGCGCCCAATGGCCGCTGACGCGCCAGCGTATCTCCGCTGCCGTTGGCGAATATGCCTTTGCGGCGGCGCAAAGTGCCGCAAGCGATCCGGCGCGGCCGATGCTGAACTGGCGCAACGCATACGCGCGTCGACATGCCGGGTTGAACGTGCCTTCGGGTCGGTTCGGCACGGATAATCCCGATAACGCATACATGTTCATCGGAATGTCCGGGGAGTATTCCTATCGGATCGATGGGCAACTAGCGGACCATCCACCATGCATCTTCACATACTCGCTGCTCGATGGCGATTATGTCCGCACCAGTCATATCAAGACCCAAGGCCTGCTGGGAAAAAACGATTTGGTCGTTGATGCCGATGGGCGTTTCACCATCACGATCGATGCGTCGCCGGCCGATGGCCGACCCAATCATATTCAGTCGACCCCAGACACGGTGATGCTGAATCTGCGTGAGACCCTTGCGGACTGGACGATCGAGCTGCCCGCCAAGTTGAGCATCAGCCGCACCGACGGCAAGCCCACGCCGCCCGCGCATTCCGTGGAAGATATGGCGGTTCGTGCCGCCAGCTATATCCGCGAGGGCGCGCCTTTCTGGGCGTTAAAATTCCACCATGAAAGCTATGAGAAGATCGCGCCCAATCAGCCGCAGCCGATCATGTCGTCCGCCAAGCGGCTGGGCGGTCTGCTCACTCAATTTTCGTCTCACGGCAGCTTCACATTGGAAGAGGACGAGGCTTATGTCGTGCGGGTCGATCCTTTCGACGCGGACTATGTCGGCTTTCAACTCGCTGACGCCTGGATGGTGTCTGCCGATTATGTGGATCGGTTGGGCAGCTTGAACAATCGCCAGGTGGTGGCGGATGCGGATGGACGCATCAGTTACGTCATATCCCGCCGCGATCCCGGTGCCCACAACTGGTTGGATGCGGGCGGAATGGACGTGGGCGGAACCACCATCCGCTTCCAGGGCATGAAAGACGTCGACCGCGATTTCTCCGGCGCCTTCGAAGTGTGGCACGGCAAGATCGCTGACTTGCGCAGCGTGCTCCCCGCCGAAACGACCTGGGTGGACGCTGCGGGTCGAGCCGCACAAATCCGCAAGAGGGTTGATAGTTATCGCCGGCGTGAGCGCGCGCTCCTGGGAGAGTGATCACGCGCGGCATGAGACAAGCTGAGGAGCGCGCCATATGAAGGTCGGAATAGTATATCCGCAGATCGAATTGCAGGGGGATCCCGCCTCGCTCGTCGCTTATGCGATAGAGGCGGAGAAGCTGGGTTTGCGCCAACTGGTGGCCTATGATCATCCCTTGGGGGCGGAACACGCCAATCGCGATCCCAAGCTGACCGGGCCTTATACTCAGGACGACCCCTTCCACGATCCCTTCATGATGTTCGCCTATCTTGCGGCGGTGACGAAGCGGCTGGAGTTTTCCTCAGGGATACTCGTGTTGCCGCAGCGCCAGACCGCGTTGGTGGCGCGGCAAGCAGCGGATCTGGATCTGCTGTCTGGCGGCCGCCTGACGCTGGGAGTGGGTCCCGGCTGGAACTACGTGGAATATCAGGCGCTGGGCACGGATTTCCACACGCGCGGCAAGCGTTTGAACGAGCAGGTCGTGCTCCTTCGCGAATTGTGGTCTGGCAAGGTGGTCGACTTCGAAGGGCAAGTCCACCGCGTCGATCGGGCGGCTTTGAATCCCGCGCCGAAACGGCAGATACCGGTATTTATCGGCGGCTTTGCCGATGCTGCATTCCGTCGCGGGGCCAAGCTGGGCGATGGGTTCA
>CAJYHD010000812.1 GCA_913773715.1 uncultured Sphingobium sp. | reverse complement strand
CTCGACGGGAAGCATCCGCCATCACCGCTTGGGTGCAGTTAAGACCCGTGCCCAATTTACCATCCTCGTGGGAAAGCTCTCGCGGTGTGACCGGACTCGCTGCTGTCGCAGCGGGTCCGGGGTCAGGAGCCGGGAGGTTATCGCATCAGCGGGGGCAGCGCTGCGCTGTGGGATGGCTCCACGCTGCCCCCGCTGCTACAAAGGGGTGTCATTTCTATCTGGCACGGAAAGTGTCTTTTCTAAATTGCGGGAACGGAGAGCAATAGTGGTGCGTAAGGCATAGCTTCATCATACCTTAGGATCAGGCATTTGGCTCGTAATTTTGAAGCTGATCTTCCGAATCAGGTCGGTCGGAACGACCGAGCCAGCGGTCCTTGGACAGTATAGGTTCCCACTCAGCGTAATTTTCAAATGATGGATCATCAAGCCAGGCGAGAGCAATATCTAACTCGTCGCGCTCAAGCGGGGTTCTTGCGGAGCCTCCCTCCGGGCCATTGACGATGTGCTGAAAGGTCTTAAACGCACGTGCAGGTATATAGAGTTGAACCATA
This sequence comes from uncultured Sphingobium sp., assembly GCA_913773715.1. Next base: position 3,026 of record CAJYHD010000812.1, on the reverse strand, counting down.
CGTTGGTCGGGTAGCCCGCTGATAGTTATGAAACCTTCAGCGATCAGGCGTCGGACGGCTTGATCAATTCGGCGACCATTCAATTGGCAGCGTTTCATCAAATCTTCGCGTCTGAGCGCTACAGGCCGGGCAAAGGCCCCGCGCTGGAATGATAGCGCCTCAAAGACATCCATACCGGCCCGGGTCATCAAACCTGTTTCCCGACCACGCCTTCCGCGGGTCGCTTGCTCGTACGTCACAACGATGTTGCAGATCATGTCGAGCGCGAAATACTGCTCCTCAGCCTTCACCCGATCGATCGATTTCATACCGCCTCCTCATCAACAAAGAGGCGGTACCCGGCTGCCAGAGCCGGGCGTTAGGAACCCTGCGTGTGCCGCAAGGCGCTGCCGTCTTTGGGCAGAACCTTGGACATGCACGACAGCCACCCGGCCGAGAAGCTCTCAACCGGTGCACACCATCAGAGGGGTTCCTACGCCCCAGGGACGGGCCTTCACCGTCCTTGAATGCCAGATCGCAGATGTAGGCTGTCCAGGCAATGCTGATCGTTTTCAAAGCGACATGGCACCGGCCGGTCTCGCCCTAGGGCAATCGGGCTCGTGCCTGGAGCGTCATATTTGTCACCGGGCGCCATCCCTCCCTGTAGCACAATATTCCTTCGCGTCGGTCTGAACCGGAATTGCTTGTCGTTTGTTTTTTCCAACTACCGAGAAGGACGATTATGAACGACGGATCTCTCGTCAACGTAAACACAGCGACGGCCGAGCAGCTGGAGGCCGTCCTCGAGCTTAAAGGTCACGGCTTCGAGATTGTGCGCTACCGTGAGGAGCGCGGCAAATTCACCGATCTTCGTCAGCTTGATGAGGTGCCCGGCATGGCTGGAAAGGCGGATGGCGGAAGGTCTGCCCTGACCGTTGGTGATGCCTGATGCCTGATGCCTGATGCCTTAGCGGCGCAGGATCGGCACCGACGATACCGAGGCATGGCCGCGGCGACCGCATCCTCGGCATCGCAGCCGAATGACCTTCGATGCGACATCGCCGTCGCCGTGAAAGCGTTCGAGGATCTGACTTGCTGGCATATTCATGCTCCGGCCGCAGGCGCATGCGATCCGCATGTCGGCGCGATCGGTCGCCCATTCGCCGAGCGTTTTGTACGGTGCCTCGATCGTCGGCCGTTTGCTCACAGCGGGGATACGTCCTCATAGCGTCCCGCCTTGCGAAGCTGGCGAACGATCCCGTTAAACGCGGCCGTCACGCCTTGGGCTCTGCCAATTTCGTTCGTTTGGGATGCGGCATCCCAATAGAGCTCGAGGGGCCAGCGTTCAGGGCAGTGGGGCAGAAGACAGCGTAGCGCGAGCCGGACTTCCATGCCGTCGACCGTTGTTTCCGAGCACCTGGCCACGCCGGCACGCAGGATGTGCACCGACAGCGCGATCACCACGCGCTGGTGCCGAGGCAGCGTCGACACGGATTAGTGGAAGTCGTGCGATTTGAAGCGCACGACGTCCTCTGGATCCTTACCGTCCGCGTGGGGCGGCCAGTATTGGTTGCGCGGCTCAGGCTGCCATCCTTTGTCCCCGCGATCCGGTGAGCCTGGATGCTGGCCCGCATCGCCACGTCCGGTGCGGTGGGGGAAGGACATGTCGCCAACACGGTGCAGCAGGTCGCCATGGTCGACGATCCGGTCGCAGATGACGTGGATCACCTCGCCTTCCTTCTGCACCCGCCCTTTCAAACCGACCATGGAAGCCGACATCACCGTGCGGCGCTGCGCCTCGAAACGGTCGGGCCAAAGTATGCCGTTGGCGATGCCGGTCTCGTCCTCGATTGTTATGAACAGCACGCCCTTTGCGGAACCGGGCTTCTGACGCACCAGGATGATGCCCGCGACCTCCACATGGCGGCCGTCGCGGACGCTGGCGAGATCCGCGCAGCGGGTGACGCCGCGGCGTCGCAGTTCGTCGCGCACGAACGTCAGCGGGTGAGCGCGGAGCGACAGCTGGAGGTTGCGATAATCCTCGATTACCTCGCGGCCGTCGGTCAGCGCCCGTAGCTGCACCTCGGGCTCAATCCCTTCCGCGCTCAGCGTCTCGGCCGCGCGGTCCGCCGCGGCGAAGAGCGGTAATGGGGCCTCGCCGAGCCCCCTCACCTTCCAGAGTCCCTGCCGGCGATCGGCGCCGAAACTGTGGAAGGCGTCACCGTCCGCCAGCTTCTCGATCGCGGCACGTTGCGCGCCAGACCGGCGCCACACGTCCTCGACGCAGTCATATGCCGTGGTGCTGCGCGCTGAGACGATCTTGGCCCCGTCCACCCGGCTCGACGCGGGTGAGCTCGCTGCGGCCGAAGCGAGCGAGGGCATGGGCCGCGCCTGCCGTGTCAGCGACGGCCACGCGCGCTGTGAAGCCGGCACGACGGCAGAAGGCGATCAGCCGCCTGCAGAACCGCTCCTCGCCGCCATGCAGATGCGCGCAGCCCGCAAGGTCGATCCAGAGCCCATCAGCAGGCGTGACAGCAGCAATCGGCGACCAGCGTCGAACCGCGAACAGCGCGAGGCGGTCGAGAAGTGCAGCATCAGCCTCCGGCTCGGCCGGACGGAAGTCGAGATCCGATACGAGCGCGCGCGCATGGGTCGCAGCCATGCCGGGATGAATGCCAAGCGCCCGCGCGCCTTCGCACGCAGCAACCACCTCCTCGCGCCGGCCAGCCTTCCCAATGAGCGCCAAGGGTGGAAGGCCATCGGTTTTAATATCCAACGGCGATGCTTTCCGCGCGGGATGCCCTGCGATTACGGTCTTGTAAGGGTGGCTTGCGGCCTCTGATCGCCGGCCGAGCTCGCGCATAGGCGGCTGCGCATGTGTTGGCAGCGCCGCGATCTGCGTCTCGACGTCGACGCGGGACGGCAGGCCCTCGCGTGCCCACCGCGCACCTGGCCGCCAACCGCCGCCCCGCGGCACCGAACAGGCGCAGATCGCGGCGCTGCCAACACATGCGCAGCCGCCTATGCGCGAGCTCGGCCGGCGATCG
>CAJYHD010000811.1 GCA_913773715.1 uncultured Sphingobium sp. | reverse complement strand
CCGCGCACGTTGAGCGTGCGCGTCGCCTATCGGTTCAGAGGGGCACGACGGTGAGAAGGGGAACGATCTACCCGACAATCTGGCGCTGGCACTTCTACGCCGGCCTGTTCGTGCTGCCGTTCATTCTGATCCTCTCGATCACCGGCTCGATCTACCTGTTCAAGCCGCAGATCGAGCGGTGGGAAGAGCGGGCCTACAGCGGATTGGGGACGGCAGGCGCGGTGTCGCCCGACCGGCAACTGGCGGCCGTCCTGGCCGCCAACCCGGGTTCGCGGTTCAACCACTTCCGGCTGCCGCGGGCACCCGGCGATGCGGCGATGGTCCAGCTCGGCTCCCCGGACGGCAAGCTCCGCGAGGTCTATGTCTCGCCGCAAGGGCGGGTGATGGGCAGTCTTGATCCCGACACACGCATCGCGGCAGTGGTGGCGCGCATCCACGGCACGCTGCTGATCGGCCGCTGGGGCGACTGGCTGGTCGAGCTGGCGGCGAGCTGGACGATCGTGATGATCCTGACCGGCCTCTACCTGTGGTGGCCACGGCCACTCCGGTTCGCCGGCACGTTGTGGCCGCGGCTCGCCTTACGCGGTCGTCCGCTTCTCAGGGACATTCACCGCGTGACAGGCTTCTGGATCGCCGGCCTGGTGCTGGTGATGCTCGCCAGTGGCCTGCCCTGGGCGGGAGCTTGGGGCAGCGCATTTGCTTGGACCCGTGCCGAACTGGGCCTGGTCAAGGGGCCACAGGACTGGAAGATCGGCGTCGATGGCGGCCATTCCGGGCACAATCACGGCATGGCAATGCCGATGGCGCGGCCCGATATCCCGGGACCAGGTCTTCCGCTCTCCACCTTCGTGGCGAAGGCCGAGGCAGAGCGCATGGCGTTCCCGGTGTTGGTGCTTCCGCCGCACGCGCCGCAGGCGTTCGGGCCTCCGACCGGCGACGTGTGGACGGTGAAGTCGGCCTCACAGAACCGTACCCTGACGCGAGAAGTGACCTATGATCCCGTCACCGGCGCGCAGGCAGGTCGGAGCGGCTTTGCCGATCAGCACCTGATCGACCGAGCCGTGAATACCGGCGTCGCTTGGCACGAGGGGCAGCTGTTCGGCGTCGCTAACCAGATTGTCGGTTTGCTTACGGCGGTCGCGTTGATCGGCGTGTCTGTTCTGGGCGCGCTCATGTGGCTGCGACGTCGATCGCCGGGAACGCTTGGTGCTCCTCCAAAGAATGGCGATGCAAGACTGGGATGGGTTATCGCTCCACTGGTGATCCTCGGTATTCTGCTACCCCTATTTGGAGCATCGGTGCTGGCGATCATCCTTGTCGAACTTGCCTTCGCCAACGCTGGTATATTCAAGTCCGCGCGGGCCGGCGTCACAACCGAACGGTTCTGACACCTAGTCTTGAGGGCTTTACTTTCTCACTGCTGCAATAGAGACGTATTTTGAGAAGCGTTCGGCATTTCCGTCTCTAGATCTTTTGAGGGACGCTCTTCTCAATAAGACGTGCCACCAGGCAGCACGCCTAAATCTTCTCTCATAATAATAAGTTAGCGCGATCAATATCGTAAAGACAAGCGGGCGTAGTAAAAGCCGCCGTAAGCACCAAATGGCGAATTTCCTCCATAAATCGAGCTACCAATCGTGTTGGGGACGGTGTTTTTGTCAGGATACGTGTCGAAGATGTTATAGGCGCCTACCGACACTCGAGCGATGCGTGTGACGTCATATCCAACCTCAAGGTCGGTGATCCATTTCGCACCGTAGAACTGGTCTAGGCTCGGCGTATTATTAAGGAACGCCCAGTTTCCGTAACGCGTCTCTCGCATGTTGACCCCGAGGCGATCGAGGTTCCAGTCGAGGCCGAGGATCAGCTTGTCCTTTGGCGTTCCGACTGTGAAATATCCCTGCGTCTGCCGGTCGAAGAGGGTCAGGCCCAGCCCTGAAAGCTGGGTAGGCGTTGGGGCGATGTTTTTGATGTTCGTGACGTTGTGATTGTAGCCGACCGTCGTGCGGAGCCGACCAAAAGTCCCGAGGGCCAGATTGTACGAACCGACGACATCGATACCGCGGGTGCGGGTGTCGATCGCGTTGGTGAAGAAGCGCACATACTGGTCGCCCGAGAGGCCATTCGCGCGCAAAATAGCGCGCACACCTGCACTGGAAAGAAGGCCGGTAAGCGTGATCCGATCGTCGATGTCTATCTGATAGGCGTCCGCCGTCACCGACAAGCCCGCTACCGGCGTCAGCGCAAAGCCGACGCTGTAGTTGCGGGATTTTTCCGGGGTCAGGGGTGCTGCCCCGAGTGCGGCAGCGACTGGCGATCCGGTACGAACGATCTTGGACTCGATCAGCTGATATGCACCGCTGACGAGATTGAACTGGGTCGACGTCTGCGCATAGGCCTGCTGCGCCAGGCTCGGGGCACGGAAGCCGTTGGAGAATGCGCCGCGCAGATTGAGCCAATCTGCGACCTTGTAGCGCGCTGACACCTTGCCGCTCCACACGTCGCCCGAGCTGTCGTCATAGGTTTCATACCGCA
>CAJYHD010000810.1 GCA_913773715.1 uncultured Sphingobium sp. | reverse complement strand
GCACCAATGAAGCTGCGGAGCTGGTCGAAGCCGCCGCGCGCACCCCAATCCGTGTCGTTCATCGCCAGAAAGCCTTCAGTATAGATGAGGGCGTTGATGGCGTCACTGTCGGCCTTCAACGGCTTTTCGTAACGCAGCATCTCGCGCAGCCGCCAGCCCATGTCATCGCCATCCGACCGCCAGCGCTGCTCCAGCCTTGTGCGCGATGATAGCTCGCCGCCCCATGGCTTACCGAGCGTCCAGCTCAGTTGCTGGAAACTGCGTTCTTCGTTGACGTCCTTTCCGCCCTCGATCGGCACGACGACATGCGCATATCCCTGATACAGCGAGACGGTCGGCGACAATTTCCAGCCGAGCGCACCACGGAAGATCGATTGATCGATGCGCGATACGCCGTCTCCGATCCGTGGCTGGATCTCCGCGAAATAGATGAGGTCGCCCTTGATCGACCCCATTGCCGTCAGGTTGATCCAGACTTGTTCATCCTGCGAGGTGCGGGCTTTGGCCATCGCAGGGACGAGAGCGAACAGGGCGGCTAGACCCAGGACAAAGCGACGCAAGACAGTCTCCGGCAGTGACGAGGCGATGGGCAAACTCGCCCACCGATAATGTGCCGTCCCTACGTCCGCTTTGTTTCTATCAGATTTCCAGTGCGTTAGCTTTTGCGGCGATCAGGTGACGACACTGGGCTTGTCCATGTCAGTATATCTTTTGATCTCCGCCACCTCTTCCGCCGCCGCGATGAGCGGGGCGAGGGCGGTCGCCGTCTCCATCCCCAGATCGCCCTCCGTCCCGACGTAACGCTCGATATAGACGCGCAGCGTCGCGCCCTCGGTGCCGGTGCCGGACAAGCGGAAAACGACGCGCGATCCGTCTTCGAACAGAATGCGCACACCCTGGTTGCGACTGATGGACTGGTCGGTGGAATCGGTGTAGGCGAAATCGTCCGCCGCCTTCACCGTGCCGCTGCTGTTGGCCGTGCCGGGTAGGGCGTCCAGCTTGCCACGCAGCGCCGCCATCAGCGCATCGGCCTTGTCCTTCGCGATCGCCTCATAATCATGCCGCGCATAATAGTTGCGGCCATAGGTTGCCCAATGATCCGCCATGATGTCCGCGACGCTTTCCTTACGGACGGCGAGGATGTTGAGCCACAGCAGCACCGCCCAGATGCCGTCTTTCTCGCGGACATGGTCGGAGCCGGTGCCCGCACTTTCCTCGCCGCAGATCGTGGCGAGACCTGCGTCGAGCAGATTGCCGAAGAATTTCCATCCGGTGGGCGTCTCGAACAATGGGATACCGAGCTTTTCCGCGACCCGATCCGCCGCGCCGCTTGTCGGCATCGACCGCGCGATGCCCTTCAGTCCCGCAGCATAGCCCGGAGCCAGATGCGCATTCGCCGCCAGCACTGCCAGCGAGTCCGATGGCGTCACATAGGCATGGCGGCCGATGATGAGATTGCGGTCCCCATCGCCATCCGATGCCGCACCGAAGTCGGGCGCGTTGGCCGCCATCATGCGATCGTACAGATCTTTTGCATGGACTAGGTTGGGATCGGGATGATGATGGCCGAAGTCCGGCAGCGGCTCGCCATTCTGCACCGTTCCGGCGGGAGCACCCAGACGCCGCTCGAATATCTCCGTCGCATATGGCCCCGTCACCGCGCTCATCGCGTCGAAGGAGAGGGTGAAGCCGCCCGCGATCATCGCCCGGATCGCACCAAAGTCGAACAGCGTCTCCATCAGGTCGGCATAGGCCGCCACTGGATCGACAATTTCGACCGTCATCCCATCTAGCTCGCTGATCCCGATCGCGTCCAGATCGACATCGCCCGCGTCGGAAATGCGATAGCTGTCGATCTCCAATGTCCGCGCATGAATCGCGTCGGTCACCTTTTCCGGTGCTGGGCCGCCATTACCGACATTATATTTAATCCCGAAATCCTCGTCCGGTCCGCCGGGATTGTGGCTCGCCGACAGCACCAATCCGCCGAATGCGCCATTCTGGCGGATCAGGTTCGATGCAGCGGGCGTTGAAAGGATGCCACCTTGACCCACCAGCACACGGCCAAAGCCGTTCGCCGCCGCTATCTTGATGACGATCTGGATCACTTCGCGGTTGAGGTACCGCCCATCGCCACCCACGACTAAAGTCTGGCCCGCAAATCCCTCGAGGCTGTCAAACACTGACTGGACGAAATTCTCCGTATAACCAGGCTGCTGAAAAATCTTCACCTTCTTGCGCAGACCGGACGTGCCCGGCTTCTGGTCGGTGTAGGGCTGGGTGGCTACGGTCTGGACCGGCACGAATGTCTCCGAAAAAGCAAAGGTCGCGCCTTCATGCTTGAGGCGTTCCTGTTGCGCAATGATGTCGAAGGCAAAAAGAGTCAGGCGCTCCGCCGGTTCCCGTGTGCAGGCATATGATAGCGCCCTGTCATAAGGTCGCCATGCAGCTTCACCCAATCGGGGAAGGGCCAGTGCGATGGCTCCTCGCGGCTCATCACCTGATCCGCATCCATGCCACCGGAAATCAGCACATCTTCGATGCCCAGAAATTCGCGCCCGCGCGCATCGAAGAAAGCTCGGGCAAGCGCCCGCGATCCGCGCCGCCCGTTGGGCAGAATCACCGCAAGCCGATTGGAACGCAGCCGCACCAGCAGGCCCGGCGGAAAGATGCCCACGCTCTGCTTGAAGGCGAAGAGCAGGTCGGGATCGAGGTGCCCCTTCCACTCGCTCATCCGTGTGATCGCCTCCGCAGGCGACCATGCCGCCTTGTAGCAGCGGTCCGACGTCAGGGCGTCATAGATGTCGCAGATTGCGCCCATCCGCGCCGCCACGCTGATGTCGGCTCCTTTGAAGCCGAACGGATAGCCGGATCCGTCAACCTTCTCATGATGGTGGAGCGCGACGTCGAGCGCTACGGGTGGGATGTTGCCGCTGCTTTCCAACAGCGCTTTGCCGGACATCGGGTGACGTTTTATCTCCGCGAACTCGGCATCGGTCAGCCGCCCCGGCTTGTTCAGAATTTCCGGCGGCATCGCCATCTTGCCGACATCGTGCAGCAGGCCCGCGACGCCGAGTTCCT
>CAJYHD010000809.1 GCA_913773715.1 uncultured Sphingobium sp. | reverse complement strand
GTATCTCATGCCCTCGCGCTATTGTCCCGCCGACCGCTTTCACGACTTCGTGGAGTCCACCTTCGACGGGCTGGAGGGCGGCGCGCTGGTCGTTGCGCTGCGCGACTGGGTGCAGGGGCATCTGCGTTATATTCCGGGATCGAGCAACAGCGACACGACGGCGGCGGACAGCTTCATCATGCGCAAGGGCGTATGCCGCGATTACGCCCATCTGCTGATCACCTTCGCGCGCGCGGCGGGCATCCCGGCGCGGATCGCCAGCGTCTATGCGCTCGGCGTCGAGCCGCCGGATTTCCACGCTGTCGCCGAAGTGTTCCTGGGCGGCGAATGGCATCTGGTCGATGCGACCGGCATGGCGAAGGAAGCCGACATGGCAAAGATCGGCGTCGGACGTGACGCCGCCGACGTTGCCTTCCTCACCGCGTTCGGAGAGGTCAGCTTCAACGCGCAACGGGTCAGCGTAGAGCGTGCCTGACCGCAGCCAACGGATCAAAGGCCGCCGCTATCTGGTTGAGGCGTAATGGACATCGCGATCAATCCCGAATGGCAGCGGCTTCTTCCCTACGCGCTGGGCGGCGCGCTGCTGCTGTTCCTGCTGTTCAACATCCCCTTCATCGGCCGGATCGTGCGGACGTTGGTGTCGGTGGGGTTGCTCGCCGTCTGTCTGCTGATGCTGGCGCAGCAAGCACCTTATGATCCCAATCTGTCGCAGGTGATGAACCGCATCGGCCTCGACAGTCAGGAAGTGGCGGGCGACACGATCCGCATCCGCATGGCGGCGGACGGCCATTTCTGGGCGCGGGCCGAGATCAACGGCGTCAAGCGCCGGATGCTGATCGACAGTGGCGCGACGATCACCGCGCTCTCCAAGGATACGGCGCGGGCAGCGGGCGTCCAGTCGGAACAGGGCTTGCTTCCCGTTCTGATGCAGACCGCCAACGGCACGATCCGCGCCGAAACCGGCACCATCGATCGCCTGACGCTGGGCGGGATGGAGGCGCGCAAGCTCAAGGTGATCGTCTCGCCTTCGCTCGGCGATGTGGACATATTGGGCATGAACTTCCTGACCCAGCTCGCTTCCTGGCGGGTGGAAGGGCGCACGCTGGTGCTGGAACCGAAGATGGCGAGCGCAAGGTGACACGCACGGCGGATCGCTTGGTGGCGATCGAGCGTTTTCACCCGACATTCTCAAGTTGCGGAAAGATTCCCCATGACCCATCCCGCCCACCACGATGCCCAGGCTCAGGAAGACGAGCGCTGGATGCGCATGGCGATCGACGTCGCCCGGTCGAAGGGGTCCGACCCGTCATCCTCACCGCTGGGTTGCGTCATCGTCCTCGACGGCAAGGTGATCGCGGCCGAGCGCAACCAGGCGCACGAACTGCCCGATGCGACCGCCCATGCCGAAATGATGGCGATCCGGCGCGGCTGCGAAGGTTCGGGGTCGATGGAGTTGCGCGGTGCGACCCTCTATTCCACGCTTCAGCCCTGCGGCATGTGTACAATGGCGTCGATCTGGTCGAAGGTCGGTCGCGTCGTCTATGGCGCGGGCCGCAACGACGTGCATCGGATGTACTTCGAAGACCGGCATGTGAACACGCTCGATTTCATCCACGACGCCTATCGCGACGACATCGTCATCGAAGGGGGCTGTCTCGCCAGCGAATGCGCGGAACTCTACTACGGCCCGGATGACGATGTGCCGGAGGAGGAACAAGGCAACCTCTGACGTCGGCGGTACGCATCTATGTCCCGCCGCGCAATGAATTACAGCTTGCATCATCGAGATGTTGTACGACAAATAGAGCGGCCATCCATATATCGGGACGAGGGGCCGCTGAATGAAAAGCCTTTATGCCACCGCGCTGTTTGCCGCCACTGCTGCGACATCGCCCGCCGCTCTGGCGCAAGAGGCCCGCACCGTCTCGATCAGCGTGGATGCCGCCAAGCCCGCAGGCAAACTGCCTCCCGTCTGGCGCTTCTTCGGCGCGGACGAGCCGAACTATGCGACGATGAAGGATGGCCGCAAGCTGCTGATGGAACTGGGCGAGCTGAAAAAGGGCCAGGTCTTCTTCCGCGCGCACAATTTGCTCAACACCGGTGACGGCACGGCGGCGTTCAAATGGGGCAGCACCAACGCCTACACCGAAACCAAGGATGGCAAGCCCGTCTATGACTGGCGCGTGGTCGACGGGATCATCGACACCTATCTGGCGCGCGGCGTGCGCCCCTATCTCCAGATCGGCTTCATGCCGCAGGCGCTGTCGAGCGCGCCTGCCGACATGCCCTATCAACATAGCTGGCGGCCCGGCTTCGACTATACGCTGATCGAAGGCGGCTGGAACCATCCGCCCAAGGATTATGCGAAGTGGGGCGAACTCGTCTATCAATGGACGCGCCACAATGTCGAACGCTACGGCCGCGCCGAAGTCGAGCGCTGGTATTTCGAGGTCTGGAACGAAGCCAACGGCCCTTCTTACTGGAAGGGGACGCCGGACGAATTCTACAAGCTCCATGACTATGCCATCGCCGCCGTCCGCCGCGCGCTCCCCACCGCGAAGGTCGGCGGCCCCGATGTCGCGGGTGCGGGTGGCAGCTTCATGGACGGCTTCCTGAAGCATGTGTCCTCGGGCAAGAACTACGCGACCGGCGAAACCGGCACGCCGACCGACTTCCTGTCCTTCCATTCCAAGGGCAAGCCCGTCTTCGTCGACGGCCATGTCCGCATGGGAATCGCCACCCATTTGCAGGAGGCCAATCGAGGCTTCGACAAAGTGTTGTCCGTTCCCTCGCTCGCCAGCAAGCCGGTCGTCATTGGCGAGAGCGACCCCGAAGGCTGCGCCGCCTGCCCCGGTCCGCAAAACGCCTATCGCAACGGCACCATGTATTCGAGCTACACCGCGGCCAGCTTCGCGCGCATCTGGGAATTGGCGCAGCGGCGGAAGGTCAATCTGGAAGGCGTCCTGTCCTGGTCCTTCGAGTTTGAGGATCAGCCCTGGTTCGCGGGATATCGCCAGCTTTCGACCAACGGCATCGATCTGCCCGTCCTCAACATCTTCCGCATGTTCGCGCAGCTTGGCGAAACGAAGCTGACGACCACCAACGCCGCGCAGCTTCCGCTCGATACCGTCATGGCAAAGGGGGTTCAGGGCGCGGCGGACATCGGCTCGCTCGCCACGCGCACGGCGGACGGCAAGATCGCGCTGCTGCTCTGGCATTACCACGATGATGACGTCGCCGGACCGGACGCGCAGGTAAAGTTGAACCTTAAAGGCCTCAAGGGCGCACCACGCAGCGCTAAGCTGTGGCGCGTCGACAAGGATCACGCCAACGCCTTCACCGCCTGGCAGAAGATGGGATCGCCCCAGTCCCCCGATCAGAACCAATATGCGCAACTCGAAGCGGCGTCGGTCATGAAGGCCGAAAGCGTCTCCTTCACTGGTTCACGCGACGGTGCAGGCTTGGACCTGACGCTCCCACGTCAGGGCGTGGCGCTGCTTGTGCTGGACGCACAGTAAGATCGCAAAAGTCAGTTTATGCCTCGCATTAGCGGCATAACAACGCAGAAAACGACACTATAACCGTGCCACTAAGACAATAAACTACTAATAGATATGGATAATGTTATAGAGCAGCTTTTGCGTTTCTGCAAAATCTGTCTACTTCATTGTCCATCTATCGTAAAAGCATCCTGCCGCCGCTCGGGCCGAATATAGATCGATGTCAGCTGCGGCAGCGCTTGCTTCATGCTCGCTTCCACCTCTTCGATGATCGCCTCGCCCTGACCCATCGGCAGTTCCGGCACGAACTCGGCGCTGATCGCGACGAAGACCGCGTCGGGCGCGGTGTGGACCGTGCGGACATGATTGACAGCGACGATCTCGGGCCGCTGGTCCAATATCTTTCTGGCCGTTTCGATCAGGCTTGGGTCGGCGCTCTCGCCGATCAGCAGCCCCTTGGCCTCCCGTGCCAACAGGATCGCGACGATGCCCAGCACCACGCCGATGATCACCGACGCCACGCCATCGATCCGCGCATCGTCGAAGTAATGGCTTGCCCAGACGCCAGCGCCCGCAACCGCCAGTCCGATCAGCGCCGCACTATCCTCGAACAGCACGATGAAGCCCGCCGGGTCTTTCGACCGGCGGATCGCGCTCCACCAACGCGCGCCGCCCCGGCTCGCATCGAACTCCCGCACCGCGATGATCCAGCTGCTACCCTCCAGCAGAACGGCGATGCCCAGCACCACATAGTTGATCAGTGGATCGCGCAGCGGCTCCGGCCTGCGAATATGATCGATCCCCTCGAAGATAGAGACGCCGGACCCCAGCGCAAAGATCAGGATCGCGACGATGAAGGACCAGAAATACAGCTCTCGCCCATAACCGAACGGATGCGCCCGATCCGGCGGCTTGCGCGCCTGCCGCTGACCATAGAGCAGCAGCAACTGGTTGCCGGAGTCGACCAGCGAATGGACACCCTCAGTCAGCATGGATGACGATCCGCTGATCGCCGACGCCACGAACTTCGCGACGGCGATCCCCAGGTTTGCGGCCAGCGCGCCATAAAGGACGATATTGTCCTTCACTGCCGCCCAAACGCCGCGCCCCGCCGAGCCGTCAGCCATCGCTGACCGTCTCGCCCGGTGCTGCCATAAGATAAAGTGGGGTAGGGGCGTCCATGATTGGCTTTCTTTATCGTGGCCCGATGATGTCCCCTCCACAATCGAGTGCGCGTGCAAGAGTTCCCCTCGTGCTGGATGACCAGCGGCGTCCCCCGCTTGACGCTGCTGCGCACCAGACATACGGTCCCGCCGAATTCTGCGCATTTGGAGACATGGACAAATGGAGGACAGCGCGCGCGAGCGTCCGCCCGGCTATCGCTATTCACGGCGCGGCACGCTGGCGCTGATCCGCGAACTGTCGGTCGTGGACAATCGCCGCAATGCGCTGCTGCTGATCCTGCAATGGGCGATCGGCATCGCTGCGGTCGCCGTCGCCATCCGGTTCGACAGCATCCCCGTCTATATTCTGTCCGGGCTGGTGATCGGCTCGCGCATCCAGTGCCTCGCCGTGCTGATGCACGATGCCTGCCATGGCATGTTGTTCACCAACCGCCGCATCAACGACCTGATCGGCGACCTGTTCGTCGCCTATCCGCTCGGCTTCAGCATCCACCTGTACCGCGCCAACCACATGCACCATCACCGGCATACCAACACGATGCAGGATCGCGACTATCGCGTGCAGCGCCGCGACCCGGACCAACATTTCCCCAAAAGCCCTGCCGACATGGCATGGCTGTTCGTGCGCAGCGTGACGGGCCTCAACCTCTACCGCATGATGCGGGACAGCCGGATCTGGGCGCCCTTCGCCAACTTCCACAATCCCGGCCGTTTCGGCTATGATTATCCACTGTCGCTGCGCATCCGCTACGTCGTGTGGGCGGTTCTGTTCTATGGTCTGATCCTGGCATCGCCGTGGCGCTGGCAGATTTTGGGCCTACTGCTCATCCCGCAATTTCTGTGGGCCAATGTCTTCAATCGCATCCGCGCGATCGCAGAGCATAACGGCGTCGCCGACGAGCGGGAACTGAACGGCACGCGCACCGTCATCCCGACGCTGCTAGACCGCTTCCTGATCGCGCCGTTCAACGTCAGCTATCATCTGGAACATCATCTGTTCCCGTCGGTGCCATGGATCAACTTGAAGCGGCTCCATACGCATCTGATGGCTGATCCGGCTTATGCCGACCACGCCCATGTTTCGCAGGGCTATTGGGGTGTCATCAAGGAACTGATGCCAGCGGACGAAGCGAAGAGCCGCCGCTCACCCGCCGAGATAATGCCTTAACAAATCGAGGGAATGGTGGACGCACTAGGGCTCGAACCTAGGACCCGCTGATTAAGAGTCAGCTGCTCTACCAACTGAGCTATGCGTCCATTCCGGGCCGTCATTTCCGACGGAGCATCCTGGTGCGATGCTGGATGATGGTGGTCGCACTAGGGCTCGAACCTAGGACCCGCTGATTAAGAGTCAGCTGCTCTACCAACTGAGCTATGCGTGCATCACCGGGCGGATGCCGTCCGGCGAGGTCGGGCAGTTAGCAGGCGCTTTGCACTTTGCAAACAGGAAATCGCCCCGCCCACGAAATTTTTCGCTGCACCATCGGGTCAGCCCCAGTTGCCGCGCCGCTGCTTCTGCTTGGATGCCCGGTCGATCGCCATGATGATGCCGACGCACAGCATCACCGTCAGCATCGACGACCCGCCATAGGACATGAAGGGCAGGGGGATGCCGACCACCGGTGCCAGCCCCATCACCATCATCAGGTTGATCGCGACATAGAAGAAGATCGTGGTCGTCAGCCCCGCCGCGACCAGCCGCGCATATTTGTCCTCCGACCGCATCGCCACGCGCAGCCCCCAGCGGAACAGGAGCATGAAGCCGAGGATCAGCAGCGCGCCGCCCAACAAACCCCATTCCTCCGCCATGGTCGCGAACACGAAGTCGGTATGACCCTCGGGCAGATAGTCGAGATGGCTCTGCGTCCCTTGCAGGAACCCTTTGCCCCAGAAGCCGCCCGATCCGATCGCGATCTTCGACTGGCTGATATGATAGCCCGCGCCCAGAGGATCGCTCTCCGGGTCCATGAAGATGAGGACGCGGTTCTTCTGATAATCGTGCAGGAAGCTGAAAGCGATCGGCACCAGCGCCGCGCCGACCAGCCCCGTGCCGATGAACAGGCGCATCGGAAGTCCCGCCAGGAACATCACCGTCACCCCGCCCGCCGCGATCATAGTCGCAGTGCCAAGGTCGGGCTGAACCAGGACCAGCGCCCAAGGGAGGCCGATCAGCACCAGAGCGGGCCAGATCGCGTTCCATGTCCGTATCTCGCCCACCGGCAGCTGCGCGTAGAAGCGCGCGACCGCCAGCACGATGATCGGCTTCATGAATTCGGACGGCTGCAACTGCATGAAGCCAAGGTTGATCCAGCGCTGGCTTCCTCCTGCTACGCCGCCGACCAGCTCCACTACGAACAGCGCCGCCAGCACCGCGCCATAGGCCGGGAAGGCGAAGCGCGCGAATATCTCCAACGGAATGCGCGATAACACCAACGCCATCGTTGCGAAGATGAAGAAGCGCACCCCATGGTTGATCGCCCAGGGGAAGATGCTGCCGCCCGCCGCGCTATACAGCACCATCGTGCCGAAGGTCGCGATCGCCAGCAGCAATATGATGATCCGCCAGGGATATTGCTTGAGCGGCTGGGGTATGATGCTCATCAATCGGCTCCCGGCGCGGGGGGGGCGTCATCCGCTTCCGGCGCGGCATTGGATGCAGGCGCGGTGGCGTTTGTCGCTGGGGCACTGGCTGCGTTCGCCGCAACGGGTGGTGGCGCCTCGCCTTTTTCGATCGCCTTGGCGAGTCGGAACGCTGCCATCTGTCGCGCCTGCCGCTCGGCGGGCGGACCGCCCCAGCCTTCTTCCAGCGTGACCAGCTTCTCCATCGCCTTCTTAGGGTCAAATAGATAGGACAGCGTGTCGCTGGCAATCATCGGCGCGTCCTCGGCTCGAATGACATGGCCGCCATGTTCGATGATGCAGGCGACCGCGAAGCGGGGATTATCGTAGGGCGCGAACCCCTGAAACAGCGCGTGGTCGCGCAGCTTGAAGGGCAGACCCGCATTGCCGCGCACGCCGCCCGCACGCTCCGCCATGGTGATGCGCCTTACCTGCGCCGTCCCGGTCTTGCCCGCGATCATCACGCCTGGGATCGAGCTGCGCGCCGCGCCGCCGGTACCGCCGCCGTTCACCACCGCATTCATCGCGTCACGGATGACGCGCAGATGTTCTTCGCTGGTCCCGACAGGCTCAGGCTCGGGCCGTTTCGCGCCGAACAGGAAATTGGGCATCAACTGCTTGCCGGTCGCCAGCCGCGCCGCCATCACCGCCATCTGGAGCGGGTTGATCAGCATATAGCCCTGCCCGATGGTGGCGTTGACGGTGTCGTACACCTGCCATTTCTGGTTGTATTTCTTGAGCTTCCAGGCCGGGTCCGGCACCGTGCCATAGCTTTGGCTGGGGAAGGGCAGATCGAATTTCTGCCCCATGCCGACCCGATGCGCCATGCTGGCGATCCGGTCCATGCCGATGCGTTGCGCCATCTGATAGAAATAGATGTCGCAACTCTGCGCGATCGCCCCGCGCATGTTGAGCGGACCATGGCCGCGCTTCTTATGACAGTGGAACAGCGTGTTGCCGACCCGGATCGCGCCGCTGCAACTGACCGTATCGGATGGCGAAATACCCGCCTCAAGCAACGCCAGCGCCACCATGGGCTTCACCGTCGATCCGGGCGGGTACAGACCCTGCAACGTCTTGTTGCGCAGGGGGACATGATCGTCCTTCGACAGCATGTCATACTCAAGATGGCTGATGCCGTCGGAAAAGCTGTTCGGATCGTAGCTGGGCATCGACGCCATCGCCAGCACGTCGCCATTGGCGCAATCGAGCACCACGACCGATCCGCTCTGTGTCGCCAGCCGTCGCCCGGCAAATTCCTGCAAGCCCGCGTCGATCGTCAGCTTGATCGAGCGGCCCGGCAAATCCGGCCGCGTCGTCAGCTCGCGCACGATCTTGCCACGCGCCGTCACCTCGACGCGCTTGGCGCCGGGCTTCCCCGTCAGGTGCAGATCGAACGCTTTTTCAAGACCATCCTTGCCGACCTTGAACCCAGGTGTGATGAGCAGGGGATTCTTGCGCGCCTTATACTCTTCCGCCGTCGCCGCGCCGACATAGCCCAGCAGGTGGCCGACCGTCGCGCCGGCGGGATAGTTGCGGGAGAAGCCCTGGCTCGGCGCGACGCCGGGCATGTCCGGCAACCGCACGCTGATCGCTGCGAATTGATCATATGTCAGCTTGTCGGCCACCTGGACCGGGCGGAATCCCGCCGATTTCTCAAGATCTTCGCGGATGCGATCGACATCGTCGGGCTCAAGCTGCAACAGCTTGGCGAGGTGCGTGATCGTCGCTTCGGCATCGACCACCCGCTGCGGGATCAGGTCGACGCGAAAGTCGGTGCGATTGTTCGCCAGCGGTTGCCCATGCCGGTCGATGATCCAGCCCCGCCGCGGCGGGATCAGCGTCAGATTGACGCGATTGCTTTCCGACAGCAGCGTATATTTCTCATTCTCAGCGATGCTGATCCATGCCATCCGCGCCGCCAGCATCGCGCCGATCCCGCCCTGAAGCCCTCCAACGATCAATGCCCGGCGATTGAAGGTGAAAGTCTGGGCGGCTTCGGTGATGATCTTGCGTTTGGGCTTGGGAAACTTCATGCCATTACGCGCCAGCGGTCGACCCGCGCGCATTGCCGCACGACGAAGGGAAACAGCAGGACAGTCCAGAGCATCTGCGGCGCAACCAACAGGAACCTTATATTGCCTCCGCCGGTGATCCGCGCGAAGAACCATCCACCGGAAATACAGAATATAATCGCCAGCGCCGCGATTAGCCAGTCCTGCCGATAGCTGCGCCACACCATGCGCGCTTCGACCACATCGATGACGATCAGCGCGACCGTCCACAGGAACATGGCGGATCCAATCGGCTGACCGCTCATCATGTCGTCGAACAGGCCGAGCGGCAGCCCGATCCATGCACGCCACAATTCAGGTCGCAGCAATCGCCACGCCAGCAGCAGCAGCAGCCCGAACTGCGGCATCACCGGCGATTGTGCGATGAGTGGCAAGGCAGTGATGCTCGACCCGATCAGCACCGTGGCGACGGGAATGCCCGCCAGCCGCCAGCGAGACGGCGTGCGCCCCAGTCGTGGTACATGGTTGAGGTGACGATCGATCACGGTGTGGAAGGGGCGGCGACAGGTGCCGATGTCGGGGAAGCGGGCGGCGCATCCTCCCGCGTCACAGCCTCCTCGAACGCGCGCTCGACGACGACCGCGTCGATCCGCGCCGGATTGGCGAGCGGATAGCCCCAGGCAATCTCACCCTGCACCCGCACGATCACCGCGACCGGGATATTGGGCTGATAGATGCCGCCAATGCCGGAGGTCACCAGCAGGTCGCCCGGTTTGAACGGATTGCGCCCGGCCGACAGCGCGCGAATTTCGAGCGATCCGTCACCCGCTCCCGTCGAAATGGCGGGCACGCTATCATTGGCGCGGCGCACTGGAACGATATTGCCCGTGTCGGTCAGCAGCATCACGTCCGAGGTATTCGGCGTGGTGATGTGGACGCGCCCGATCAACCCTTCCGCCGCACGCACCGGCATGCCGACGCGCACGCCCTGCCAGCTTCCGGCATTCAGCCGTGCGAACCGTCGTGCGCTCGCCGAGGACGAGGAGATCAGCCGTGCCGTCAGCAATGCGCCGCGATCGGCATCGACCAGCTTCAGCAATCGCTTCAGTCGCATATTTTCCTGCGTGAGCGCCTTGGCTGCGATGATGCGGTTGCGGTCAGCCTCGACCTGTCGGCGGAGCGCGACATTCTGCGATCCGGCCTGCCAGTAGCTGACGAGTAGCTCGTCGACGGAACTGACGCCGCTCACCATGCTCTTCATGCCCATCGACATGGGCCGCGTGATTTCCGCCGTCGCCGCGCGGATGGCGGCGAAGCCGGTGGGATCGAAAATCGCGACGACGACCAGCAACAGGCCGATGGCCGCTCCTGTCACCGCCACCAGATAGCTGGCGAAGAGGCTATATTGCGCCCGCCGGTTGATGCCGGGGCGTCGGCTGGGTGGCCGCGCCATCCATATCCCCCTCTATCAGGCGGTTTGCAGCACGCCCCGGAAGATCGCTTCCTCCATCGCGCGGCCGGTGCCGATCGCGACGCAGGTCAGCGGGTCTTCCGCGATGGTGACAGGCAGACCCGTCTCGTCGCGCAGTTCGTCGTCCAATCCCTTCAGCAGCGCCCCGCCTCCGGTCAGCACGATGCCCTGATCGACGATGTCCGCTGCCAGTTCAGGCGCCGTGTTTTCGAGTGCGATGCGCACCCCTTCGACGATCGTGCTGATCGGCTCGGCCAGAGCGTCGGCGATCTGGCCTTGGTTGATGCTGATTTCCTTGGGCACGCCGTTGACGAGGTCGCGGCCCTTGATATGGATCGTCTCACCCACGCCATCTTCGGGGGGTTGGGCCACGCCGAACTGCTTCTTGATCCGCTCGGCGGTCGCTTCACCGATCAGCAGATTATGGTGACGGCGCACGAAGGACACGATCGCCTCGTCCATCTTGTCGCCGCCCACGCGCACGGACGTGGTGTAGGCAAGTCCGCGCAGCGACAGCACTGCGACCTCGGTTGTGCCACCGCCGATATCGACAACCATCGATCCGATGGGTTCGGTCACCGGCATGTCCGCGCCGATCGCGGCGGCCATCGGCTCTTCGATCAGGAATACCTGGCTCGCGCCTGCATTGCTGGCGGCGTCGCGGATCGCGCGGCGTTCGACGCTGGTCGAGCCCGACGGCACGCAGATCACGATCTCCGGCGCGCGCCACGGGCTGTGCTTGCCGCCATGCACCTTGGAGATGAAATGCTTGATCATCTGTTCGGCGACGTCGATGTCGGCGATCACGCCGTCGCGCAAGGGGCGAATGGCTTCGATCGAATCGGGCGTCTTGCCCATCATCAGCTTGGCGTCTTCGCCCACCGCCTTCACCCGCTTGACGCCGTTCAGCGTTTCGACTGCGACGACCGAAGGTTCATTGAGGACGATGCCGCGCCCACGCACATAGACAACCGTGTTCGCGGTGCCGAGGTCGATAGCCATATCTTGCGAGGAGAATTTGAAGAGACGCGAGAAGATCGACATGCCTTATCCTGTTTCGCCCGCCATCTCCTGACGCGGGAAATCTGCCCTGCTTGACCGCCCACCCTTGGTCAATGCCATGCAAAAAATTCAGGTGTGCGGCTCGCGGAAAGCGCTCGCTTGGGCTAGTCACTAATCAATGTCAATACGCCGCCTGCCCGAACATCTGGTCAATCGTATCGCTGCCGGTGAAGTGGTCGAAAGACCCGCCAGCGCGCTGAAAGAAATTGTTGAAAATGCCCTGGATGCCGGTGCGACCCGCATAGCGATTCGCTTATCGAATGGGGGTCTCGACCGGATCGAGGTGAGTGACGATGGCTGCGGCATGACGCCTGCCGACATGGCGCTGGCGCTGGAACGGCATGCGACCTCCAAGCTGCCCGACGACGCGATCGAACATGTCGCGACGCTCGGCTTTCGCGGCGAGGCGCTACCCTCCATCGCCAGCGTCGCGCGCCTCGCCATCGACAGCCGTGTCGGCGGCGCGGACGGGTGGAACCGCACAGTCGATAACGGCGTGGTCGTGGCGGAAGGGCCTGCCGCGCTGCCGCCCGGCACCCGCGTCACCGTAGAGCAGCTGTTTGGCAAGGTGCCCGCACGCCGCAAGTTTCTGCGCTCACCCAAGTCCGAATATGCCGCCTGCCTTGACATCGTCCGCCGTCTCGCCATGGCGCACCCCGATGTCGCCTTCGCTCTGGAACATGACGGCCGTCGAGCGCTTGGCGTGCAGGGCGGCGAGGCGCGGGAGGATCGCGTCGCCGCGCTCACCGACCGGCAGCTCGCCGACAATCATGTCATCGTCTCGCTGGAGCGCGAAGGCGTCCGCCTCTCCGGTGTCGCGTCGCTTCCCACCTACAATCGCGGCGTCGGCGATCACCAATATTTGTTCGTCAATGGGCGGCCGGTGCGCGATCGGTTGCTGATCGGCGCATTACGCGGCGCCTATGCCGATATGCTCGCGCGCGACCGGCATCCGGTCGTCGCCCTCTTCCTCGACGTGCCGCCGCTCGACGTCGATGTGAACGTCCACCCGGCCAAGACCGAGGTCCGCTTCCGCGACCCGGCCATGATCCGAGGCATGATCGTATCGGGCCTGCGTCGCGCACTCGATGCGGAAGGTTTTCGCGCCGTCCAGCACGCCGACCCGGCGGGATTATCCGCCTGGAAGCCGGAGCCGATTTCCCCTACGCCGATCGGCGCGATGCCGATCTTCGAGGCGGTCGGCGCATCACCAAACAGTTACAACCCGTCAGTCCAGTCATCCTTCGCCGATCGCCGCGCCAGTTTCATCACGCCCCCGCCGCAAGCCCGCGCCGAATCCGCCGCCGCGCCGGCACCCGAAGGGCACAGCTTCCCCCTCGGCGTCGCGCGCGGCCAAGTCGCTCGCACCTATATCGTGGCGGAGGCGGAGGACGGCCTCGTCATCGTCGATCAGCATGCCGCGCATGAACGGCTGACGCTGGAGCGCATGCGCCGCGCGATGGAGGGGCAGAGCGTCACCTCGCAGGCCTTACTACTTCCCGAAGTCGTGGAACTGGACGAGCCCGCCTGCGACCGGCTCGAAAACCGCATCGCCGAACTGCGCGACTTCGGCCTCGACCTCGAACGTTTCGGCCCGTCCGCCATGCTGGTGCGAGCCGTTCCTGCGATGCTCGGCCAGTCGGATGTGCAGGGCCTCGTCACCGACCTTGCCGACGATCTCGCCGCCTATGACAGTGCGCTATCGCTCAAGGAACGGCTCGACCTCGTCGCCGCCACCATGGCCTGCCACGGGTCGGTTCGCGCAGGACGCGTACTGTCAGTCGCCGAGATGAACGCGCTGCTGCGCGAAATGGAAGTGACGCCACGGTCAGGCCAATGCAACCATGGACGGCCGACATGGGTGAAGCTTGGCCATCACGACATCGAAAAATTGTTCGGAAGGAAGTGACCGCATGACCATCCTCGCGGCCTTGTTGCTCGCTGCGGCACCCGCATCCACCTGCGCTGCTTCCCCGCCACTTGACGAGCCGTGGACCAGTTGGACGCAGAGCGGCGACGCCATCGCGGGGACGCAGGCGTTCGGCGCGCCGTCGCTCATCCTTGGCAAGCCTGTTGCGGC
>CAJYHD010000808.1 GCA_913773715.1 uncultured Sphingobium sp. | reverse complement strand
CTTCCTCACCGCTTGAACCGGGGTTGCGGTCAATGTTCGCGCAACGGGGCTCTGGCGAACCGCCAAGTTTTGCAACCTCCGTGCGCTCGCGTGCAACTGACTTAGAGGGCGTCGCGATGAGCGCAGCCACGGCGACGGTTAAGATCCAATTCCAGCGGGGATGCATCATGGAGTCCGCTTAGTAGTAGGGAGCTAACGGTCTGTTGTTAGCATCGATCAGGCGACCTTTGCGAGGCAGCGTTTCGCGCTCGGCAGCGATCGCATCGCAGTCGGTTGCCTATATGCCGCATCATGCTCCCTCGTCAGCGTGAAGGCTATTGGTCACCGAAACTCTGCCCATACCGAATGCCCACGCTTCACCAACGCCTGCACGATCCAGTCATGGGCCATGACCGCTTCGCTAAGGGCCTGGCCTTTCGCCGCCTTGCCCGCTTCCCAGAAGCGAACCAGCAACGAGCGGTCGGGTAGGTAGGGCCGCAGCACACGCAGGGCGAGGCGGACAGCCGACGTGTCAATATCGTCGCGTCGCGCGCCGTAGGCCGCATGGTGCAGCACCTTCAGCGCCAGGTTGATCAGCAAGGTCTCGGCGCGGCGCGCGCGCAGCTCGCGGTCGTTTGCGGCATAGGGAACGATGGCGACCTACGTCTCGGTGCGCTCCGCGCCACGCCAGCACGGCATAAACCGCACCACGGCTTCCCAGTCTGTCGATAGCCGCTGGAACACCCGCGCCTTGAACAGCTCCTCGAGATCGTACAGCCGCGATTTGCCGCACGCCTTGCAGGTGACCTTGACGCCCCCCACTTTGCGTAGGTAGTATAAGGTTTTCGGCTACCCAATCACATCCGCTGGTTACGCAAACACCGGCAGCGGCAACTGCTTGCCGCGCGGGGCCAGCACTGCACGCGCCTGGAGCGCCGCGTCGAGCGCTTGCCGGTAATGCACCGTCCCACACCGCTCGGCCTCGTCGAACCCCACCGGCGACCAATCGTCACCGGGATAGCAGGCGTCATAGATCGCGTGCGCGGCGGCACGCAGCAGGAGATCGTGCTCCATGCCAAGGCTCCTTTGATGTCGGTGCGCCGTCGATCGGCGGTCGCGGGATGCTACGCCGATGGTACCGTGATTCGCAAGAACATTGCGTGAACATGTATTTGCTAGCTTGCTGCCGCCAGCTCTGCCGCAGCCTCCCTGGTGTGGCGGCCCACATGCCGCCCGCTCTTTTCCAATCGCAATCTGTGATGACGATCTTGCCAACCCGCTATACCGTGACGCGAAGGCGACTGATTGGACCGGACGGCGGCAAGAGTATCGAATGATCGACCCGGCTTTATCGAGTGTGCCCACGGCACGATTATCGCCCCGCCAGAAGGAATGCCTCCGGCTGATTTTCGAGCGAAAAACATCCAAGGAAATCAGCTCGATGCTTGGCCTTAGCGTCGGAACCGTGAACACCTACATCACCGAGTCCATCGCCGCGCTGGAGGCCCGAAATCGCCGCCATGCGGCTGAAATTCTCCATGCCTCTGAGAATCAATCCGCCCCCGAGAAAGTGCAACTGCATTTCCTAGGGGTGGGCGATCAAACGCCGATCCCAGAAGCCGAAGCCAGCAACGACGGCGATTGGCGCCGATCGTTGCCCTTCCGTCAATCAGGGGCCTCGGGCAATGACCTCAGCATCTTCCTTCGACTTGTCTGGCCACTCGGCCTCGCAATCCTCTGCGCCGTCGCATTCGGGATGCTCGCGATCGGCGTCCGCACCGTGTCCGACATCGCTCGCGCCCTTCTCCGCTGACCCGTCCATCCTGCCGCCGACTGAGCGACTTGTGGCAGCGTTGCATCATTACGAGCGGCTGCTGCGCGACACCTTCGCGGCGGGTGGAGAGTTGGCGCTGGCTGCTGTTTCAGCGCAGACGGGTGAACGTCTTAGCCCGACCGCTGGGCATCAATTGCTGGTCGCGATCGGGGCTGCGAATGTCGCGGTCGGCGAGGCACTTGCAAAAACCGCCCAAGGGCACCGCCAGTTGGAGGTGCTGGGTCGCCAGCTCGGATTCGACCCAACCGCCTATGGCGACGGCGTGAAGCCACCCTCCGCCCGCATTGAGCAGGTAGCCGAAGTAGTGGCTGCCTGATCCAGTCGATGCCGTCTTCCGCCGCCTATGCCACGGTCACTGTCTTTTTCGCAGTGCAGTTTTTCGTGTCCATACACGCGATCCGTCGCGGTGGTGGACCCGAACGGGTGGCGGGAGCCGCGCTGCTTCTGGCAGCGGTGACATCGACGGCAGCCTCTCTTGTCCGAGGTCTAGACTTCAATCATGTCGCCTGGGCGCTTCTCACGATCGATATCGGATTGCTCCTAGCGCTGCTGATTTTGGTCCTTCTGGCGGATCGTTTCTGGCCAATGTGGCTGGCGGCCCTGCAGATAGTGGCAATAGCGAACCATGGGGTTCGCGCCTTCGACCCCGATATTCTCAACTACGCATATTGGCTGGTGGCCGGAAAGATCGCCTATCCTATGCTGTTCGTGTTGTTTGCCGGAACGCGCCGTCATGAACGTCGCGTCGAATCCGGTTGTCGCGAGTTTAGCTGGACATTCCAGCGGAAGCGCTTGTGATGGCTCAGTCGTCATCACTCTCGTCAGCCGCATTGGAAGTTCCTAATCTCAGTCATCGACCGGAAGAACTGGTGTTCCTTGCAAAGGAGATTCTTAGGGCCCGCTGGCGGCGAAATGTGATATTCGGAGCGGATGCCGAGATTTTTGGGGAGCCAGCATGGGACATCCTTCTTGATCTCTACGCCCAGCCGGAGGCGCACCATATTTCCATAACCAGCGCATGCATTGC
>CAJYHD010000807.1 GCA_913773715.1 uncultured Sphingobium sp. | reverse complement strand
CCCTAGATCGGCGCGAATAGAGGCGGGGGCGGCGCTCGACGGGCGGCTGCTCCATCCACTGGCCAATGGCCGTCGCACGGGTTGGGACAAGAGCGTAGTGCTGATCGCGAAAAAGCTCTCGACCATTCTGGACCGCCACGGTCCCGGCAGCATCGCCCTGCATGTCGCGGGCGACCTGCTGACGGAGGATTTTTATGTCGCCAACAAGCTGATGAAGGGCTTTTTCGGCTCGGCGCACATCCATGCTCCCGCCGCCATGGGAGCGGTGCGGGCGATGCAGCAGGCCGCCTATGGCGAGGATGTGATGCCCGCAACCTTCGAGGATATGGAGCGCGCCGACATCATCCTCTTGATCGGTGCGAACCTCGCGGAAGCGCACCCCGTCCTCATCGAACGGGCGCAGGCGGCGCGAGCGCAAACCGGCGCGCGGCTGCTTGCGATCGTGCCGGAGGGGGATGATGTGCCGGGTGGCACCGATCTCATATTGCCGGTTCCGAATGGCGCGACGGCGCGACTGCTGGAAGGCGCGCTGCTGCGGCTGAAGGAAAGCGGCGCGATTTCTCCCACACTTCATCAGCCACCCAAATGCTGGGATGCCCTGCGAGAAGGCCGCGATATCTGGTCGGTCGCCCGCGCATGCGACCTGCCGCCGACGCTGGTGCGGGATTTTTTCGATCTCTGGAGCGCACCCGGACGGATCGTCGCGCTGATCGACGAGGTGGAAGGGGAAGCGGCACTCGCCGCCGCGATCAATCTCCATCTCGCGACCGGGCGCATAGCGCGAGCGGGTGACGCCCCCTTCATTCTGACACGTGCAGCCAATGCCATGGGCGCGCGGGAGGTCGATTGCACGGCTGATAGGCTGGCGGCGCATCGTAGCTTCGACGCTTCGTCGCTGTCTGACATTGGCCTGTTCTGGGGCGCCCGGCGATTGGCGCAGGAGCCGGGCGTCACGAAGGACGCGCTGCTCGACGCCATCGCAGACGGTCGGATCAAAGCACTCTGGAGCATCGGGTCGGACCCGCTTGCAAACGCATGGCTTGCGAAAGCACAGGCTTCCGTTCCCTTTGCCATTCGCCAAACAGCATGGGAGGAGGAAGCGCAGGGCTGGTCCGTCGCGCTGCCGTCCGCCGACTGGGTCGAAAAGGATGGAACGCTGACCGGCATGGATCGCCTCATCAGCCGCCACCGCCGCCTGTTCGACCTGCCCGGCGAGGCAAGGCCCGACTGGTGGATCGTCACCAAAGTCGCACAGGCGATGGGATGGAGTGACGCCTTCCACTATGAACGAGCCGCCGATATCTATCGCGAGCATGTCCGGTTGACGGCCTACCGGAATAGCGGCGATCGCGTGCTGAACCTCAAGCGGCACGCGCCAATTTCCAACCCGGCCTATGATGAACTGACGCCGTGGCGCTGGGGCGATGTGCCGTTTGACGAGGGGCGTTTCCCGACGCCGGACGGGCGGCCCCGTTTCGTCATGGCGGCTATTTAGCCGCAGCGATGTCCTGCAAATGCGCGAGCAGCGTGTCGCCATTCGCGGTCCAGGTGAAGCGCAGCGCCGCCTGACGCACCGCTTGCCGATCCGGCGGATCGTCCAGAATCGCGCAGATCGCGTCAGCGATGGCCTGAGGCTCGCGCTCGACGATCTGCCCCGCTTCGGGCCGATCGACCAGTTCACGCGCGCCGCCGACATCGCTGATGACGATCGGCGTCCCGCAGGCGAGCGCCTCGACCCAGGCATTGGCAAGCCCCTCCGACGAGGACGGCAGCGCCATCACATCGGCGGCAGAATAGATACGCGGCAGCTTGTGATGCGGCACCGATCCGAGGAAGCCAATCCGCCGCTCGACCCCGATCTCCTGCGCCAATTGTTCGAGCGTGCGGCGATATTGCCCTTGGCCCGCAAGCAGCAGCGTGACGTCGGGCAGTTGCAGAAGCGCCCGCACCAGCAGGTCCTGCCCCTTGCGCGGGATCAGCGCGCCGACGCACAGCACCACCGGCCCGTCGAAACCCAGCGCCGCCTTGGCCGTCGCGCGATCCTCTATCTCGAACGTGTCGAGGTCGACGCCGGTATAATGGACGCGGATCTTGTCCGCCTCCATCCCCATGCGCGCCATCGATCGACGCATCGCGTCCGACACCGCAAGCAGGCCCGCCGCACCCTGGCCTGCCTTGCGCACCAAGGCTCTCGTCCCGCGCTGCACACCCCAATGATGGATGTCCGCCCCGCGCGCCTTCACCGAATAGGGGATGCCAAGCGCCTTCGACAGCCGCTGCGCCACCGGCCCATCGGGGAAGAAGAAACTCGCATCGATGACGTCGAACGGCCTTTCGGCATGCAGCCGACGGACGAGCGGCAGGATCGCGCGCGTCATCGTGGTGACGTTGGTACGCCCGCCGAACTTGGGAATGATCGGAAAGCGCGGGCGATAAACGGTCAGCTCACGCCAGCGCTCCTTGACCGGCAACGCACGCAGAGGCGCATAGCGACCCGCCTTCGACAAGGGCCATGGCGGCAGACCGATCGGCGCGACCACGGTGACGTCCGCCTGCTCGCGGCTGGCGAGTTCGCGCGCCTGCCGCTCGACGAACACGCCGAAATTGGGGCGGCTCATGTCGGGGAAGAGCGTCGAGAGCATGAGGACGTTGAGCGCCATAACCCCTCACTAGGCTTCAGATCATTGCGGCAAGGTTAAGCATGCGTGACACGCCTTGACCAGAGCGACGATGCGATCCGTCGCCTTCGCCGCGCATCCTGCCCCTAGAGGCGGCGCACCAGCTGGACCGCGACCGCCGCCCATGGCGGATCGGTGACGACCAATTGCCGCGCTCCCGATCCCAGCGGCAGCAGTTGCAGCTTGTCGCCCTCGCGCCCGATCAGGCGTCCGAAAAGGAAGCGACCGGCTGGGCGGGGGAGCAGGATGTCGCGATTGAGCGCGCCGCCAAATTCCTCCGGCGGGATGCGACGGCACCAGATCGCATCGCCGCTGCGATAGTCGCCAATGCTCGCGCTGACATGCACCCCGACCATGCCGTCCGATGCGGTGGGAGAGGGCAGGCTAAGCGCCCGCGTCGGCGCCCTTACGCCATCGGGGCCGAGCAGCGCCGCAACTGGCACCTCCGCCTGTCCGGGTAATGCGACCAGTTCGGCGCTGGTGACGCTCAGCGCTTGAGCGATGCGGTTCAGCCATTTGACCGAAACGGTGCGCGTGCCGGTTTCCAGGCGTCCGATCGTCTGCGCCGTCGTGGGCGGGTCGCACAGCGCGCCCACCTGCTCCAGCGTCAGTCCCTTAGCCTTGCGAACCTCCCGTATGCAGGTGATCATATGCCCTCGCTCGATAACCTATTTGGTTTTATGCTTTCCTACAGATTGCCGCGCATGGCAAGTCCGCTCGCAACGAAATCAAGCAGTAGGAGCGCTCCACATGACCATCAGCCACGTCGAACAGAGAATCGAAGACCCCCAAGGCCGCACGCAAACCGTCATGGTGAATATTGGCGAGTCCCCGCTCGCTTGGCTTCATTCGCGCGGCCATGTGTCGGCGAGGCACAATATAGCGGGCGAAAAGCTGCGGGAGGATTGGGAGAAAGCGGGCTTGGGCGCGCGCGTGACAATGGGGTGGGATGCAGCGCCGCGCGAAAAGAACAGGCGGGGTGGGGCTGGTGGCTTCGATCCCAACGCCATGCAGATGAACGCGAAGGCGCGGTTCGATGCGGCGATTTTGGCGGCGGGGCCGGGCCTATCCGACATATTGTGGCGCGTCGTGTGCGCGGGCGAGGGGATCGTCGCGGCGGAAAAGGCGCTGGGCTGGCCGACGCGATCGGGAAAGCTGGTGCTGACGCTGGCGCTTGATCGGGTGGCAGACTGGTATCGTGTGCCGTGATGGCCGATCAGGCGATCGAGCCAAGCGCCAACGCGCCGAGCAGATACAGCAGCTTCACGTCCATCGCATAGCCGTCCGTCCGCCACGCCGCGATGCGATCGTTCAGGGCAGCGAGCGGCACGCGATGCACCCGAATATCCTCGCCATCGACCCCGCCGCCATCTGCCGTTCGCGTCAGGCCATGCGCGCGAAACAGCGTGAAGCTTTCCGACACCATGCCCGGCGAACTGTGAAACTCGCCGAGATTCTCGAGCCGCTCTGGCCGGTAGCCGGTTTCTTCTTCCAGTTCGCGCGCAGCCGCGACGGTCGCGTCCTCGCCCTCCTGCTCGTCGCCGACAAGGCCCGCAGGCAATTCGATGCAGCGGGTGCCGAGCGGGACGCGATATTGATCGACCAATATAACGTGCGCTCCGTCTGTTCCCTCATCGATTGCGAGGATCACGGCAGCGCGGATGCCTCGCGCGCGCGAAACATATTCCCATCGACCCCGACGCTTGGCCGCGATGAAGCGGCCCTGCCACATGAGTTCCTCAGGCGCGTCATGGTCGGGTGCGCTCATAGTTCGATCAGCCTGTCGGGCAGTTCGTTGACGTCATCCTCCGCACGCGGGAAATGTGCGGCGAGCACGATGCCGACCTGCTGGATCGCGGCGGCGAGACCCTCGCCCGGACGTCCCTCGCGCACCGGACCGATCAGCGCCGCCATCGCATCACCCCAGACATCGGGCGTCACCTTGGCATTGA